>JAHFHZ010000001.1 GCA_023246715.1 Candidatus Magasanikiibacteriota bacterium
CCATAGTCCCCACCATGGCAGTTGATTTGCCGGTTGATGCGAAGATAATGGCCGGTTCCGCGCCGAGCACGATGATTGTGCGTCCTGGGTACTATGGATACCGGTATGTGTACAAAGGCGAGGTGCTGAGCTTGGCTGATACTGAAGTAACTGTGTACCGCCGCGCCAGAGACCCACAAGGAGCCCTTGCATTGGGTGGTGATAACCCACTTGGCCTGCTCAACTTGAGTAGTTTTCCGGGGAGCAAACTCCAGAATTTTCAGGTTTACCAGGATCAATCCGAAGGTTATAGTTTGAATGTGGATGTGGAAAACGGCACTATCTCGATTAACCAGTACTGGCCGGGCTGGAACAAATGCGGAGTTGATGGCCGTTGCCCGGAATTGCCTTCGTTGACTCAGGCAGACGTGCCGAGCGACGAAGCAATGATCGCGATCACTAATTCTTTTTTGAATGCGCACGGCATCCCCACCACTGGTTACGCCAAGCCAGAAGTACAGCGCGAGCAGCCGATATACACGATTATGACGGAGCCGGGCGCGACTATGCCCGCAGTTGATCTGCCGCAGTATGTTCCGGATACTTTTTTAATAACGTATCCAGAACTCATCGCCGGGCAAACTGCTTATGAATATGGTTCGACCAAGGCGGGTTTGAAAATTAACGTAAATATTCGCGATAAAAAAGTGGTCAGCTTGTGGGACCTGAAACGCACGGCCTTTGAGGGTTCGCTCTACGCGTCGGAAACAGATTTTGCTCAGTTAGTAAAAATTGCTGAGCAAACTGGCTGGGCTGCTCCCGAAGCGGAAGGCAAGGCCGCCGAAGTGCAGTTGGGGACTCCGCAGCTGGTGTTGACCAAGGTCTGGCAGAGCGATCCGGCTAACAGCGCCAAACAGCAAGAACTATTTGTTCCGGCGTATTCATTCCCGGTTTTGAACGCCGAGGCTTTGGGTGGTTACTTTGGGCAGAACGCGGTGATTGTTCCGTTGGTCAAAGATTTGTTGGATGCCTATGGCAACCAACCACAGCCGATGCCTTTAATGAAAGCCGATTTGGTTCGCCCGACCGAGCCAGCCATTGAACCTCAAGGTGCTCCGATGCCAATTGAGAAAAAATAATTCAAGCATACAAACAGCCTCCGTTAGTGGAGGCTGTTTTTGTATTGAGGCTAAAGCACCCCTGGTAAGGGTGCTTTTTTGATTGCGTTGATTTTTTTATGCTTGATCCGAGCAAAGTTATTTTTCAAAAATTAAGAGATAGGCAACAGCCGTTTTTTTAAATTCTTCATAGACTCGTCTTAGGGTTAGAAACCCCCGGCTTCAGCCGGTTCTTTTAAGTAAATACATATCTCCACGATGAGTCCCACGGACACTAATCTTTAGCGCCCTTACAGGGCGAGAGCTGTATTCACTGGATTCTTTCGGCTTCTAGCCGAAAGTGGTTCAGTCTCCCAAACAAGCCCGGGCGCATCATATTGCAGCGGGTCGGTGGCGTTCTGAGCGGTTATTTTTTGATCATTTTTCTGCATATGTTTATTAATAATACCAGATTATGGTTGAAATTAAAATTATTCGTGTTCACCATAATTGTTTTTTCAGCTTTATATATAGTATAATAATACTTAGTTTTTCTGATAATTTTTATTTTATGCATCGTTTGGCCGGTCGCTTTTTAGCTCATTTTGACCATTCAGTCATTCATTTTTTTAGAAAGATTTCTCGGCCTTTAGCGCGGGTGGCTTTATTTACGGTCTTTTTTTGGTTCGGTATCTTAAAAGTTTTTGGCTATAGCCCGGCTAATCCGTTGGTGGAAGCTTTGCAGCGGCAAACGCTCCCTTTTATGACTTTTGGCACGTTCATTATTTTTTTTGGATTGTTTGAAATGCTGATTGGAGTTTTATTTGTATATCCTGGCTTTGAACGTTTGGCCATCGCTTGCTTGATTCCGCATATGGTTACCACCTGTTTACCCCTAGTATTATTGCCTCAAGTGGTTTGGCAGGGATTTTTGGTTCCAACCCTGGAAGGGCAGTATATTATCAAGAATTTGATTATCGTGGCCTTGGCATTTAGTATGGCTGGTGGGTTGCACCCGTGGCGAGAACCTAAGCCCCACTAACTGTTTTTTTTGGTATTTTTGTAGTATACTGCGTACAGTTATGGGATTATTTTCTGATTCTACTTCACAAGCTATTCCTTTGTTGGCTGCAGATGAAGACCGGCCATTTTTTGATTTTTCTTTATTTAAACAGGATGCGGGCGTTTTGTGGGATGGAGCCCACAGCGAAGGCGAGTTGGCGGTTGACGTGAGTGAAACAGCGACCGAAGTTTTTGTGGTCGCGCCGTTGGCTGGCACGCCCCCGGAGTCAATCTCGTTGCATTTGGTAAACGATGTTATCACGATTCGAGGGGAACGGCATAGCCCTATACCAAAGGCGGCGATGCCATTTTATCAAGAGTGTTTTTGGGGAACTTTTTCGCGGACCATTGTTTTGCCGGTGGAAGTGCGGCCGGAATCGGCCAGAGCCAGCTATCAGCGCGGGGTCTTGACAGTTAGCCTGGAAAAAGCGCAGCATACGGCTACAATTCCGCTATTGGTTATTGAAGAATAGTGGCGGTACGGTTTTAAAAATTTTTATTTATGGAACAGGGATTGAACCCGTCTCAAAAGCCAGGGTTTTTTATTCGCTGGCGACAACTGCTATTTGTTATTCTAGCTGTGATTATCGCGGGTGGTGTTGTGATTGGCTCCGCCGCCGCGTATGGCGCTTATTATGCTAGCCGGGTGTACCCGGGGGCGCATTTAGGTTCAATCGCGATTGGCGGTTTGACGCCCGCGGAAGTGACCGTTCTGACCGCAACGGTGGCCGAACGTTATAACCGCGACGGTTTACAATTGCTCGTGACGGGGCGTCCGAGCGCCCAGGCAGAAGGAATGATTCCGCGATTGGTGACGATTGCTGTGGCGAAGAGCGCCGAAAATCCGGCTGTTATTGAAATTTCACCTGAAGTGGTTGGCGCGCAGGCGTTGGCGCTCGGGCGGACCGGTTCGCTGCTGCGACGCTTATTTGAACCCTTGTATATTTTGGTAAGCGCCACCCGCGTGCGTTGGGAGGCAGGCATTAATGAGCGGGAGCTTGAAAAACGTTTACGCTCGGCGCTCGCGAGCGGGTCTGATGAACCGCGTAATGCGACATTGCTGGTGGAAAGTGTGGCCCCGTGGCGCTACTCGGTTGTTGCGGAACGCTCCGGTTCGAGTTTTGAGTACGCGGCAATCGCGCGCGAAGCTGCGCGCCAAGTTAGCCTGCTTTCTTTTAAACCGATAGCAGTACAAGCGTTTGATTTTACTCCGACAATTAAAGCAGCCGACGTGGAATCGGCCGCTCCCTTGGCCGAACGAGTAGTCAATTTAGGTAATTTGACCTTGGTTGTTTCTTCGACTGTCGTCACACCAATGTCGTGGGTCATTATCCCGAGTGTGTTTGCCTCGTGGTTGGAACCGCGCGAATTGCCCGGTCAAAATGGAGTAGTGTTCGGGCTTAGGTTATCCGCCGTAAACGATTTTTTACAAACAGCGATTGTTCCGACGCTTTCTCGGGAGCCGGTTGAGCCACGTTTTGTGCGCAATGGGGAAAAGGTAGTTGATTTTCAACCGCCGCGGACGGGTGTGACGCTTGACGCGCTCGCCATAGTAACCCGCCTCGATGAAGAGATTCTGCGACGGGGAAGCGGACAGGGAATTAGTACTGTGGAAGGCGTGGTGTCGGTCGTGCAGCCGCTCACCCAACTCTCGGCGCTTAATGATCTGGGCATTAACGATTTGGTTGGCGTGGGTACTTCAACTTTTCGTGATAGCCATACTAATCGGATTAAAAATATTGCCAACGCCGTAGGGCGTTTGAACGGCGTGCTGATTGCTCCTGGGGAAGAGTTTTCCGCCAACCATTATGCTGGGCCGTATACCCGCGAGAATGGTTTTTTGCCGGAGCAAGTGATTAAGGGGAATGAAATTAAACCCGAAATAGGCGGAGGGATGTGCCAGATCGGCACAACGCTGTTCCGCATGGCGATGCAGTCGGGTTTGGATATTACCGAGCGGCGCAATCATTCATTGGTGGTGGGGTACTATTCCGACCCGGTGAATGGAAATCCGGGGACAGACGCTACGTTGTATGAACCGATTTTGGATTTAAAATTCCGCAACGACACCGGGCGTTATTTATTGTTGACTACCGAGATTGATTACAAAGAACAACTATTGACGTTTAGTTTATGGGGAACGCCGGATGGCCGCGCGGGTTGGTATACGCACCCGCTCGTGAGCCGCTGGATCCCCGCGGGAAAGGCGCAGCAGTTTTTGGTTGATACGCTCCCGCCGGGCACCACTAAATGCCAAAACGCTTTCCGCGGAGCGGTGGCCAGCTTTTTGTATACGCGGATTACCCCGGAGGGCGAAAAAATTGAGCGCACGTTTGACAGCGTGTATCGGCCGTTGCCTAAAATTTGTTTGGTTGGTAAAGCGCCAGACGACCTGGTAGCCTGCCCAACGGGCAAGAAATGCGCGGTTACCGAAGCGCCCACTCCACTCGCGCCCGGCGTGGGTGACGCGCCGTTGGTTGAGCCTGCTCCGGAATTGCCGGTGCCTGCCCCAACCGAGTAACGCCAAAAATTTGAGAATAAAAAACACCACCCTCGACTATGTCGAGGGTGGATTGTTGTTAAGCGGGGGTTTCCCCCCATAACCGTATCCAAGAAGATAAGTTAAGCGCAAAGAGTAGCATTACCCATTCTTCCGTCTAACTTATCTCCATGCTTGTCGTGGATACGGGTCGCTAGGCAGTAAGACAAGCTTTACTTTCCAACGATCCGTAACCATTTGTAAGCGGAGAGGTGAGTGGTGCGCCAGGATACATTAATTATTTCGGCCGGACATGAAGCGGTTCGGCACTGGCGCGTTTTTACCTTGGTTAATTTCGTAACAAATAAGTATACCACAAGAAGGCATTTTTGTCAAGGGTCAGTTATCCACGGTTTATTTGAGCCATAAGTTGATTTTTTTGGCTAACTTTAGCAAAAATTGTTTTTAGGCAGTGTTTGGGGTGTTGGAGGTCGCCAGGTTTGGCTCGCAAACGCCTCCATTTTAATTGGGTACGATCCAATTTTGATGTGATTGTTGGCGTGCAAAAATCACTCCATTGCGCGGAGGGATTTTTGTTTTAAGCGTACTTTAAGCCTAATTTATTTTTTCACTTTTTCGATTACTTCATCGATCAGACCGTATTGCAGGCCTTCGGCGGCACTCATGAAATAATCCCGGTCGGTATCTTTTTCGATGACGGCGAGATCTTTGTCGGTATGTTTGGAGAGGATGCCGTTGAGCCGTTCTTTAATCCGCAAAATGCGCTCGGCGCGGATTTTGATGTCGCTGGCCTGGCCCTCCATACCTCCCATTACCTGATGAATCATGATTTCGGAATTATTGAGAGCCAGTCGTTTGCCCTTGGCCCCAGCCGCGAGCAAAACCGCCGCCATGCTGGCCGCGAGGCCAACGCAAATGGTGCTGACATCGGGTTTGATAAATTGCATGGTGTCGTAAATGGCCATGCCGGCTGTTACGGAACCACCAGGAGAATTGATGTATAATTTAATATCTTTGTCGGGGTTTTGATTCTCTAAAAATAACAATTGGGCGATTATGACGTTGGCGACGTTGTCGTCTACGCCGGTACCCAGGAAAATAATTCGATCCTGAAGCAGGCGAGAATAAATATCGTAGGCCCGTTCGCCATAGTGGGTTTTTTCGATGACGGTAGGAATCAAGAATTGGGAATTGATTGGATTGTTGATTGGATCGGCAATTTTCATAGATAATAGTTATTATTTTCGTATGGAGCGTTCACTATACTACAGAAGCTGATTAATTTTATTTCACATTTTCGCAGTACTGATTATACCGTATCTTTGGTTTCCTGGATAGCGGCGACTTTTTCGACAATTTCTTTAATCGTGCCGTCGATGGTAAAACCAGCCGCTTTTTTGTGGCCACCACCACCGAGCTTTTTGGCCAGCGCGGAAACATCTACATCGTCGCGTGTGGTACGGAAGCTGCCCTTGATTTTACCGTCGGGTGTTTCTTTAAGGATCAGGGCTATTTTGGCGCCCTCTAAGTTGTTCAGGAAGTTGGCGATACCCTCGCTTTCGGTGTCGCTTAGGTTATGTTTAATTAAATCGTCCCGGGTAATATAGGTATAAATTAAATCCAGCGAGAGGTGTTTTTCGAGACGCGACAGCACGGTGCCCCACAGGCGCAGCGCCCCGAGCGTTTTGTTTTTGATGGTTTGGCCAGTGATGAGCGCCAGATCGGCTCCGTGGCGGATGAGCTCACCAGCGATAGCCAGCGCGTCGGCTGAGGTGGCGGCGTTGGTGAAGCTGTCGGTATCGGTGATCAGCCCGGTAAGGAGTGATGTGGCCATGGATTTATTTAATTTTGTTTCGGCGTGTTTGAACAGGTGATAGATAATCGCCGTGGTAGACGGTGCGGTGGGCAATACCAGGTTGTGATGCCCGAAATTTTGGTTGGTGGCGTGGTGATCGATATTAATAATGGTAGCCGGGTGCCCAGCAACCAGGTGCGCGACCCCGGCATACGCCAGATCGCCGGAATCCAGCACGACAATCGTGTCTACGTCGGCTTGTTTAAAAACGGATGGGTCGTTGGTGACTCGTTCGGCATGACGTAAAAAATGCCACCGTTTAGGCGGCAGCGCCGTAGCGCAAAAAATCACGTGGTCTTTGGCGAGCACGTGTAAATATTCGGCCAAGGCCGTGGCGGCACCAAGCGCGTCACCATCGGGATTCTGGTGGGGGATGATGATAATGCTTTTGGCCTGGCGCAGGCAATGATGAATTTGAGTGGCGATTAAACGCATATTTTTTGGTTTGGGGCGCGGGGCGCAGAACTCCTTTGCAGAGGGTCGTGCGCCGCCGCGCAAAAAAGCATCGCGCCCTAGTTAGGAGTGGCTGCAGCCGGTGCGGTTACTAAAAAACAGATAAGCCAGGATGACGAAGAGTAGGCCGCTGTTAATGTACAGCACGGTCATCAGCCCGCTCAGATCTTTCTGCAGGGCCCTGCACCAGTCGACGATGGTGGTGTCGTTCTGCTGGAGGGTCCTGCCCTGGGCTTTTAGGGCGTCAACGTGATCGTCGATCTCGTTGACAGTCTGCCGGAGCAGGTCTATCTGAATCTTCTGCGACCGTTCGTCCGAGGCCTCCTTCTGCGCCTCGTCTTCGAGGGTGCCGAGCACCCGGATGGCCGCGCCGAGGATCGGAATCTGGCCGAGCAGGCCGTCGCGCATTCTCCCCATGGGCTTCTCCTTGCTTTTGTTTGTTCTGCGGGTGAAACTACACCCCGCAGTTCTGTGGCACCATTGTACCGTCTGAAACGGTAACCGAGGAGTATAAAAGACTTGTTGCCAATTGTCAAGCTATGTTATACTTAGCTTCATTATGTACTTGAAGCGATTGGAAATTCAAGGCTTTAAATCGTTTGCAGCCCGCACCGTTTTGGATTTTTTGCCGCCCGCCAGCGGTGTTTTTAGTGTTACCGCGGTGGTGGGGCCAAACGGTTCGGGAAAATCTAATATTACCGACGCGCTACGCTGGGTAATGGGGGAAACGAGTCTTAAAAATATCCGCGGCAAGAAAAGTGAAGATGTCATTTTTAGTGGCTCGGCGGGGCGCGGGGCGTTGTCCGCGGCCGAGGTGACAATGACGTTGGATAATGGCGAGCGAGCGTTGCCGGAATTTGATTTTCCAGAGGTGGTGATTACCCGGCGATTGTACCGCTCCGGCGAGAGCGAGTATTTGATTAACGGTCAGGGGGCTCGGCTTTTGGACATTCGTTTGCTGTTGGCGCAAGCGCAATGCGCTGAAAATTCGTATAGCATCGTGAGCCAGGGTATGATCGATCGCTTGTTGACGGTGTCCACGGCCGAACGGAAAGATTTTTTTGATGAGGCGGCCGGAATTAAGGAATTTCAAATCAAGCGCCACCAGGCCGAATTAAAACTGGCGCGCGCGAGCGAGAACATGGGGCAAGCGGAAAATTTGCTTAAGGAAGTCGCACCGCGTTTGAAGCTGCTCACTAAACAAGTGAAAAAATTGGAACAGCGCCAGGAGCTCCAAGAACAACTGAGTGATACGCAGGAATTATATTACGCCACCTTGTACCGCCAGAGCGCTAGCGAAGGTGAACAGTTAATTGGTGAATTGAAATTGGTGGAAGCTGAATACCGGGAAATTTTTCAAACCCTTACCAATGTACAACAAGAGCTCTCTGGCCTGGCTCGAGCGGCCTCGCGGGAAGAGCGTTTCGGCCAGCTGCAGCGACAACACCAAGAAGCGGTGAATATTAAGAACGATGTCGAGCGGCGCTTGGCGATTATTGCCGGACAGTTGCATACCGAGTATCGAGCGGCTGGTCGGCAAGATATTAATTGGCTGACCGATAAATTAGCCGGTTTAAAAACCGAGATTGAACGCCTGCAGGCGGAGTTGGGTGCGCTTTTGCCAGAGTTGCGCCGTTTGAATGGCGACAGCGCGCAGGTGCGCCGCGAGAGCGAGCTGCTGTCGGCCGAACGCCAGGCGGCAGCGGCAAAATTAGCTGGTTTGCAAAATGCGCTTTTACAAGGTGAAAGCGAACGGCAGCTGTGGAATTTATCTGGGCTTTCGACGGTTCAAGCGATTCTTAAAGAACGACAGCGTTTTGGCAAAGTGTATGGTTTGTTAGCGGAGCTTGGTGAAGTAGATGAACGGTATCGCCTGGCCCTGGAAGTGGCGGCCGGGAGCCATTTAACGTCGTTGGTGGTGGAAGACGAAACTGTCGCGCGGCAGGCAATTGAATACTTACGTTCGGAACGCCTGGGCGTGGCCACTTTTTTACCGTTAAACAAGATTGCTGCCCGAGCCGGAATTCCCGATCGAGCGCCGAGTGAAGATGGTGTGGTAGGGCTTGCTTTACAATTGGTGCGTTTCGACCAAAAATTCGCTCAAATTTTTGCCTTTATTTTTGGTTCTACGATAGTGATGGAGGATTTACGCGCCGCCGAACGCTTGGGGGTGGGGCGCGCCCGCATGGTGACCGTGGCGGGGGATTTACTCGAAAAAAGCGGTGTGATTAAAGGCGGGTTCCGGCAGCGCCGACCGTTGGTTGGTTTTAGCGCGCGTTTGAGCGATTCCGGCAGCGCGGCGAGCGAGGCGCTGCGCGAAGAAGCCGCTGAATTGGAGCGTTTTATTAAACAGTGCGATGAGAAAATTATCGGATTAAACGCGCGGCTGCTGGCCGCTCAAGTGGCCGAAGAAAAAGCCGCGCTTAAACACCAGTTATTGCAAGACCAATTGACGGCGCTTACCGTGGAAAGCAAAGGTTTGGAAAACGAACAAGCCCAGCTCGCTATGACTCCCGAGCAATACGGGCAGCAGTTACAGCGAGCAACCGCCGAACAGACGGCGTTGCGTGCTGAATTGGCAGGAGCTGAGCAAGTGGTGGTGGCGCAAGAGAGTGAGCTACAGCAATTTAACGCCGAAGAAGAACGCAAGAAACAAAAAGTGTTCGCGTTGCAGGATGAATTGCAAACCCGCCAGACGGCGGTGAATGCCACTTTGAATCGACGTAATGATTTCAAGATCGCTTTGACCAAAGTGGAAACCCACCGCGAAGATTTGGTGTTAGAAATTCAAAATGAATTAGGCTTATCGGCGCAGAGTTTGGTTGAGCGGCGCGCGGCGGCCACCAAGCCGCCGGATACTGGTGAATTACAACAGGCAATCCAAAAATTAAAATATCAACTAAGCTTAATTGGTGGAATCGACGAAGAGGTGGCAACTGAATATTCTACCGTGAAAGAACGTCATGATTTTTTGGTCAACCAGTTAGCGGATCTTACCAAGGCGCGGGCGGATTTAACGGTGATGATTGAACAATTGGATGATTTGATGAAGAAAAAGCGAGGGGTGGCGTTCAAAAAAATTCGTAAGGAATTTTCACGCTATTTTAAAATTTTGTTTGAGGGCGGTTCGGCTGACTTAGAAGAAATTTATGGTGAGGAACCGGCTGAAGAACAACCCCCTGCCGAATCTGCGCTGGCTCCAGATTTGGCCGAGCAGCCAGCAGCAACTAAAGGCCGCGGCGAAAAGATTTTGACTGGCATCGATATTATTGCGAATCCGCCGGGTAAAAAAATTAAGTATCTGAACGCGTTGTCGGGTGGTGAGCGCACGCTCACCTCGATTGCCTTGATTTCGGCGATTTTGGCCACTAACCCCTCGCCGTTCGTGGTGCTCGACGAAGTAGAAGCGGCGCTCGACGAGGCTAACACCGAGCGGTTCGTGCGGATTATGCGGGAATTGGCCCGGCAATCGCAATTTATCGTGATTACGCATAATCGGGTAACCATGCACGCGGTCGATGCCCTGTATGGCGTGGTAATGAAGGGGGACGGGGTTTCACAACTCCTGAGCGTTAAAATTGATGCCGCCCAAACCATTGCCGAGTCCGCCCCAGTTGACAAATAGCCCTATTATGAGGTATAACAGCAGCGCTCTCTATCAATTGTAGGACACGACTACAATTCACCTCGTGGCGGTAATAGCCGCCAGAATTAGTTTTAATACTCAATTTTTCTAACACCTAAACAGTAATCATGTATGTTAACGATTCGTTTGCAGCGCGTGGGTAAGCTTAAGAAACCGACCTATCGCCTGATTGTTTCGGAAAAAACCAAAGACACCCAGGGAACCTATGTGGAACTGTTGGGTAGTTTTAACCCGCATGTTAAAGAAAACGCCTTTCAGCCCAAGGCTGAGCGGATTGCGTATTGGCTCAGCAAAGGGGCGACCACTTCAACTACCGTGAACGATTTGCTCACTAAAGCCGGTTTGATCAAAAAATCAGAAAAGCGCCGCTCGGTATTTTTGAGCAAGAAGCGAGCCGCCAAGCTGGCGGCGAAAAAACAGGCTGCTGTGGAAAAAGCTCCGGCCGCGTAAGATTGACCCGACGATTGTTTTTGTTGTATACTAAATACGCAGTGCTGGTGACACTCGGTGCCACTTTGTCGACAGACTGTTAGTTCAGACAATTTAGGTTACGAATAATGATATGGAAGCAGATCAAATGTTTGTTGAAACAGTCGTGAAAGCGATTGTGAACAATCCAGACGGAGTCAAAACCGTGCGCACGATTGACGAGCGCGGGGTACTGATCACCCTGGATGTTGATCCCTCCGACATGGGTTACGTCATTGGCCGCCAAGGCCAGACGGCCCGCTCAATCCGGACGCTCCTTAAGATCGTCGGCGCCAAACACAACGCCCGCGTGAATCTTAAGATCAACGAACCGGTTGGCGGACGGGGCCCCGGCCACCGCTCAATGCCAATGGATCAAATGGACAATCAAACGGTTGATACGAGTGCCGTTGATAACCTCGGTATCTAATCCGAGCGGAATAGTCAGTAGACTTTTGAAGCCATCCTGGTGTACAATCGGGGTGGTTTTATTTTTACCTATGCAATTCGACATCCTGACTATTTTTCCCGATTTGATCCACCATTACGCGGCCGACAGTATTTTGGGTAAAGCCCAGCGCGCGGGAGCGGTTAAAATTGTTGCCCATAATTTTCGCGATTACGCGCCAGATAAGCACCATCGGGTAGATGACCGCCCCTACGGCGGGGGGCCGGGGATGATTTTGCAGGTTCAGCCGATTTTTGAATGCTTAAAAAGCATCAAAGCTTTATCACCAAAAGCTCTCAAAAATGTCCTGCCCGTGAAAACGGGCATCCAGAAACGGACGCTGAATTCTCGCTTGCGGGGGAATGACAAGACCAAAATTATTATTTTGGATCCCGCCGGGAAAAAGTTTGATCAACGGTTGGCCGAAAAATACAGCAAACTGGATCGTTTGGTGTTGATCGCCGGGCGCTATGAAGGTTTTGATGAACGGGTTTATAAATTGGCCGATGAACGAGTGTCGGTAGGGGAGTATGTGTTGGCGGGTGGGGAGTTACCCGCGCTCACGATTGTCGAGGCCGTGGCGCGTTTGATTCCAGGGGTG
This sequence comes from Candidatus Magasanikiibacteriota bacterium, assembly GCA_023246715.1. Taxonomy (GTDB): domain Bacteria; phylum Patescibacteriota; class Patescibacteriia; order Magasanikbacterales; family GWA2-37-8; genus JAHFHZ01. Next base: position 12,110 of record JAHFHZ010000001.1, read on the forward strand.
CTTGGCAACACGGCGTCGTTGAAAGAAGAAACGTTCAGCAAGATTAAAGTTAATAAAAAAAAGTCATTAGGCATTAGTCATTTGGATTTAGACATTTCCAAAGAGTATCCGCAGTATACCCGCCCCGAAGATTTTATGGGTTGGAAAGTGCCCTCGGTTTTGATGAGCGGGGATCATAAAAAAATTCTGGAGTGGCGGAAGAAAAAGCAAAAATAATTGCTAATTACACTTGAGTTTTAGCTTTGTATCAAGACTATATGTCAGATTTAAAATCAATTGCCAATTTCTTATTTGAAGTTGGAATTTTATCTAAAACTCCGCGCAGCGGGTTTCATTTTTTGGGCAGCGGTAGCCAAAGCGTGGCTGAACATAGTTTTCGCACCGCGTTTGTCGGTTACACGTTGGCCATGATGGATGGGCAGGTGGACTCAGGCAAGGTGATTAAAATGTGCTTGGTGCATGATTTGGCCGAAGGCCGCGTGTCGGATTTGAATTACGTGCATCAAAAATATACGAAACGGTTTGAAGAAAAAGCGATCGGCGAGCTCGCCGCCACCTTGCCATTTGGCGAAGATTTAAAGCAGTCGTTTCTTGAACACGAAGAACGCCTGACTAAAGAAGCACTCTACGTGAAAGATGCCGACAATATTGAATGGATTTTATCGTTGAAAGAACAAGTTGATATTGGTAATACGCGCGCGAAAGAATGGATCGATTTGGCGGTGCCACGATTGAAAACCGAACAGGGCCGCGAGCTGGTTAAACAGATACTCGAAACCGATTCGAACGAGTGGTGGTTTGGCGATGGGAAGGACGAGTGGTGGGTGAATCGCACCGGGCCCGTGAGCGCCTAGTTTATCCACACTTGTACCCCTTGACAGGGCTTGGCGAATTAACCTATACTGGTGAAGCAAATTTAACCACTACAACCGCCGTCCAAGCAACTTACAATTGACGCCCCTTCTAAGTCGCATCGAGAGCTGTCCGTGAACCCGCGGACTATTCTGTAGAGTGATACTGGAAAGAAAAAAGAGCTACCAACGTTTGGTGTCTCTTTTTTCTTTCCCTACCAGGGAAAGAAAGATCATTGACAACATTAAAGGTGATAAAAACCACAAACAGTCAACTGTCGTGAGATAGTTGAACGGTCTATCCTTTAAAATAAGATTTTATGTCGGGCCATTGCCCGGCATGGAACCCCTTATAAATCCAAATCACAACAACACAACCCTTTCCTCCGGGAAAGGTATCAAACTTTTATTGAGAGTTTGATCCTAGCTCAGGATGAATGCTGGCGGCGTGTTTAAGGCATGCAAGTCGAGCGACGTGCTTTCTAGCACTAAGGTTTTAATTTGTCATGCCCGTGAAAACGGGCATCCACAAAACGGACACTGGATTCCCGCCTACGCGGGAATGACACGATTGAAGCTTGAGTGCTAGAGAGTTACGAGCGGCAAACGGGTGAGTAACACATTGGTAACCTACCTTGAAGTCAGGGATAGCCCGCCGAAAGGCGGATTAATACCTGATAGCCATGCGGGGGCATAAGCCATTCGCATGTAAAGATTTATTGCTTCAAGAGGGGCCTATGGCCTATCAGCTAGTTGGCGGGGTAATGGCCCACCAAGGCTACGACGGGTAGCAGGCGTGAGAGCGCGACCTGCCTCACTGGGACTGAGATACTGCCCAGACATCTACGGATGGCTGCAGTCGAGAATATTCCTCAATGGCCGAAAGGCTGAAGGAGCGACGCCGCGTGTAGGATGAAGGTCTTCGGATTGTAAACTACTTTTATATGGGACGAATTCGTGACGGTACCATAGGAATAAGAGGTTGCTAACTCTGTGCCAGCAGCAGCGGTAATACAGAGACCTCAAGCATTATCCGGATTTATTGGGCGTAAAGCGTCCGCAGGTTCCGCACTTAGTCCGGCGTTAAAACCCAGAGCTCAACTCTGGGACAGCGCTGGATACTGGTGCGGTAGAGGGCGGGAAAGGCGAACGGAATTGCCGGTGTAGTCGTAATAAGCGCTGATATCGGCAAGAACACCAAATGCGAAGGCAGTTCGCTGGAACGCACCTGACACTCAGGGACGAAAGCGTGGGGAGCAAACAGGATTAGATACCCTGGTAGTCCACGCCCTAAACGATGTGCACTAGGTATTGGCAGTATCGACCCTGCCAGTGCCGTTTAAAAAAGCTAACGCGTTAAGTGCACCGCCTGGGGAGTACGGCCGCAAGGCTAAAACTCAAAGGAATAGACGGGGACCCGCACAAGCGGTGGAGCATGTGGTTTAATTCGACGGTAAGCGTGGAACCTTACCTGGGTTTGACATGTAGCTGCAAGCCACCAGAAATGGAGGCCGCCTTCGAGGGTGCTACACAGGTGCTGCATGGTTGCCGTCAGCTCGTGCCGTGAGGTGTACCATTAAGTTGGGAAACGAGCGCAACCCACGCCGTGTGTTAAATGAACACACGGGACCGCCCGGCCCAAAGCGCAGTATGCGCAATGATCAATTACCAATTTTCAATTTTCATTAAATTTTCAATGTTTCAATCCACAATTGTGTAGTTGATCATTGATTGGAAATTGTAAATTGGTAATTGAAAATTGAGCGCGATAGCGCGTTTCGGGCCGGGAGGAAGGAGTGGACGACGTCAAATCAGCATGGCTCTTACATCCAGGGCTACACACATGCTACAATGGCCGGTACAATGGGTCGCGAAGCCGCGAGGCGGAGCCAATCCCATCAAAACCGGTCTCAGTTCAGATTGCAGGCTGCAACTCGCCTGCATGAAGCCGGAATCGCTAGTAAACGCATATCAGCCACGGTGCGTTGAATACGTTCTCGGGTCTTGTACTCACCGCCCGTCACACCACGGGAGTTGGCAATGCGCAAAGTCCCTTCGGGATTAACGCAGGGTCAATGACTAGGGTGAAGTCGTAACAAGGCATGGGTAGCGGAAGCTGCTCATGGATCACCTCCTTTCTGGAGAAACTCTGTCGGAAGACAGTGAATCTTCGTCGATAGGATTCTGGCAACAGAATTTCTAATGGAGGATAGATTGGCAGACGCATTAGGATTATGCGAAGCTAGGTTTTTATCACCTTTAGTGAAGTCAATACAAAACACCCCTTGATCGGGGTGTTTTGTTTTTGAGTATTTTTATTTGTTAGTTTAAGGCGCGATCTGTCGGCGGGGCGCTCGGGTTGTCACGGCGGGCAGGAGTTCTGCTTGAAGCCGAGGATGGCGGAATGGTTTCGTCGGAGGGTTGGTCACCGCGTTCAAAATTTCGAGTGAGCGCGGCCAGAATATCGGGGTCAACTCTACCCTTTTCACTTACATCGGCCACTCTGATTCCATCTGGTCGATCGGAACGGCGGGCCCAGGGCAGGGCGGCGCTCGCAGCGGCGTTGGGATCGGTTTCCATGATTTGGCGTAAGCCTTCGTCGTGCTCGGGACTGGTGCTGAGTTGTGCTTTACCCAATTCTACTTCTCCGGGGCCGGTAACTTCTGATTTTATCTCAATGTTTGGGTCGAAAGCTAGGCTGATTTCTTGCAGGGTTAGATCGTCGCGATCTTGATCTAATAATTGTACCATCCGTTTGGTGCGTTCCAGATTTTTATGCACCGGATTGTTTGCCCGAATTTCTTGTTGTAAGCGATTTATTTTACTAATCACTTCGATTTTTTCCTTTAATTTATTTTTATCGCCTGTAAGACTTTCTTTTTGGCTATTAAGCGTCCGCAGTTCTTCGTTTTCAGCGATCTCTTCTTCGGCCATGTCTTGCATCTCCGCGACATTTGCCTGCAACTGGGTTTCTATAGTGGTGTATGTTTTTTTTAATTCTTGACTGGCCTGATAAATTAATTCCGGATCTCCTTTTAACTTGGCTTGGAGGAGCTTGGCATCCGCCAGCTTTTTTTCAGGATACAGGCCTTCAAGAAATTGTTTGATTTGCCGGTCCGTTTGGACCTCGGCAATTTTTTGTCTGCTTACATCGATGGTTACTTGCAGCCCGTGGCGAATTTCCATGGCTTCGCTTAGCGCGTCAATATTTTTAGTGCTGGGTGCGCGGTTGGTATCGTCATGCTTAAACTGATGCCAGGCCAAAACTTCTTGATCGGTCGGCAAACGAGAGGGTCCCAGGCCGCTTAAATCGATATCTGCCTCGGCCTGCAGATCTGGCAGCGTTGCTTCGATAATTCTGAGTTTGAGTTCATCTTCTTTGATTTCTCCATTATAAGCAGTTTCTTTAATATCTTCTAAGGTTGCCAAGCGGTTGCCTGCTTTGTCGATCAATTTAGACCGGCGTTTGACATCGGACAACTCCGCGCCAAGGAGAATTTGTAATTGTTCATGCAGCTCAGCCGTTTGCCCCAAGAGTTTTTGTCGGGCTTCGACGGCGGTTTCTTCGGGCTGATTACCGACGAGTTCGGCTAGTCTCATGGCTTCTGTATAGGCATTTTTCAGGACCTGTTGTAATTCCCCACCGACCTGTTCGGAAACCAAAAATAACTGGCGCTTTTCAGTGATTGAAGCCAATTCGGCCAAATGGTTAGTATATTCTTTGCTGACCACTTCTAAACTGGCCAGCCTGGTTTCGTACCCGGCGGGATATTCGCCGGTTTCGGCGTACGTTTGCTGGTCTTCTGCCAGGCGGCTATGGATGCGCGCCAAATCTTCGGTATCGCCTTTAAGCAGAACGTTAAAAGAATTAAAGGCATCGTGCAGTTCTTTTCCTGTTAATTTTATTGATTCCGCTGATTGAGACCATTCATCGGACTTAACCGTGTTTTCAGCGGCTTTGATGGGGTGGTAGCGCGTGTCAAATTTAAGACTGGTAGATTTTTCTGGGCTCTTTTCCATAGAAGTTTGATTAAATTTAAAAAAATTTAACTCCTAATAATAGCATATTTTGGGTATTTTGTCAAGATAAAACCTTGTCTAAAGAAATTATACCATACAATTAAAAAAAGCACCTCATTTTTGAGGGGCTTTTGGCAATAGTTTTGGGGTGGGGCGGCTGGCTTAGTGCCCCCCGGGAGGTTTCTGTGAATCTGTCTAGAAGTTGAGCAAGGCCGGGGCGGCGGATGGCGTTGGCCAGGTGCCAGATAAAGGTCTGGCGGTATGTGAACATACCCTGACTGGCGGCGGCTTCGTTCTCTTCTGTGCATGTGCCGTCTTTGTCGAGGAACAGTACTCTGAGTTTCGGCATGATACTATTCTCCGTGTTGTTGGATGCAGCGTACCAATTTTATTAGTAAAGTCAATACGGAAGAGCTTTAAGCGTAACTTGCTTTTATCTGTTTGCCATGATAGGCTCGGGGCAGTTGCACAGTTCTTTCACAACTGCCCAACGATCGAGCCAATTTTGTGCGAAGATTTTTGAGAATTAGTGAAAGAACTGTTTTTATTTTCGCAGAATTGTTGGCCCGATTGTTTTTGGGTCTCTCATTTCCAACAAAAGGAGTTGCCAATGCAGGACACTCGGTTTCAGAAGGGTTCTAACACCGCCAAGGTTTGGTTCTTGTTTGTAGCCGGCTTTGTGTTCTACGCGGCCTTCATGGCCATGGTGGAGTACTGGAAGAACGTCGCTGGCCTCAAGCAGGCGACGATCTTCATCAACACTACACCCGGGGCCACGCTGTCGGCCGGGGCCATCGCCGCGGCCATCGTGCTTCGCTACCGTCGCCGTCACCGGCGCGAGATCAGCCAGATCAGCGCGATCATGCCCCCGCGGTTGATCCTCGAGAGCGGAATGCACACCTCGCTCATCGTCGGCTCCTCGAACGCCGTCTACACCAACACCGGGTGGGCCGTGGCCGCTGGGTCGGGCCTCCTCAAGGGCCTGGCGCTGCAGTTTTCGGCCTTCGTGGACCACCTGTTGGTTCGCGCCAAGCTCAAGCGCGAGCCAAACCCCAACAAGCACCAGCTCGACACCTGGGCGCTGCGCGTGGCGATCATCGGTATCGCCCTGATTGTCTGGGGCAAGCTGGATTTCAGCAGGGCGTCGAGCATCATCGGCATGCTCATCGTGCTCCTCTGCGCAGGCGTCTACGCGGGAGCCTACGCCCGCCGCCAGTACCTGGCGGGTACCTATCGCGTGCTCGTCAACCGGCTGATCGCCGAGCTCAAGCTGACCCCCGCCGAGGCCGAGGCCTTCTCGGCCATCGCCGAGAAGTGGTGGTTCGGCCTCGAGCAGATGGCCTGCCTGCTCTGCTCGGGCGGCATCTGCTCGAGCGTGGCCGTGCTCTACGCCTACGTTTTCGACCAGGGCGAGTACCTCTACTTCCACCCGGGGGTCTTCTTCTCCGGCGTGCCCTTCGGGATCATGAGCTACTTCGCCGTCTCGATCATGCTGGCGGACTACCGCCTGGCCGGCGAGGAAGAGCCCGCCTCGATGAAGGCGCGGATGGTGATGACGAAGGGCCAGGGGGTGGTGGCCTCGCTCGTCGGGCCGATCCCGACGATTTGGTACTTCGGCCTCAAGGGCCCGAGCGGCTGGGTGATCGCGGGATCGCTCGTTGTCTTGCTCGCCGTCATCATCCCCTTCGTGCCCGACTTCGCGGGCCGGATCGCGGCTCGCATTCGCCGCGCGCGCGGCAACACGACTGCCTCGGCCTCCGCCTAGGCCACATTTTTCGCTCTCCGGACGCCTGCTGCAGCCTGCTCAGCCGCAGGCGTCCGCCCCTTCCCCAGGGGAACTTGCTTTTTTAAACCAAGCCGGTTATACTTGTTTTTACTCAAAAAAGAGGCTATACTTTTCGGGCAATTAGCTCAGTTGGTTAGAGCGTTACATTGACATTGTAAAGGTCACAGGTTCGAATCCTGTATTGCCCACCAGATAGAACATTCTCGCGCTCCAGCGCCTTGAACACCCATTTTCTTGGCTCAAGAGAGATGTTTTTCTCTCTGACGACAAAGTTCGAACACACCCCACGCAGCAGTGTGTCGAAAAAATTAGAGCGGGACATGAACATTGACCACAAACGATGGATATTAATCCGACCGTACAAGACGATGAAGAAATTAATGACGCCGTGGCAGGAACAATTATACAAAGGACGATTCCAAATTGAGTTTGACTTCCGTTCTCTCAAACTTTCCCATGGGTTAGTAACCAGCATACCCCTTTCAATTAACGGGTATCTGGCTAACTATCTCCAGGCTCTGCTGTCGTTTGTCTTGAGCTAACGAACGACGGTGGGCTTACAAAAGGCGTTTCAATGGGGTGATAACTGATCTTAATTAAATAAATTCGGCATGGTGGTGAACTTGTTTTGGTTTGAGTTAAAAAAGTGAGGGGTGAGTGGGTTAAGGGGTTTTGTAATTCAGAGCCTGGAAGCAAGCCTAGGTCGATTTTGAAAGATTGTCAAAATCGTTACTCTTTTTTGAATCGTTTTACCATATAGGTTTTTTCCAGCCGGTAGCCATTTTTGCGGTAGTAGGGCCGCACACCAACGCCAGAAATTACCGCTAGCTTTGAAATCTGTTTATCTTTGACGATTTTTTCGGCTTCGGCCAAGAGTTTTTTGCCAAGCCCCTGATGCTGGCTGTGATCGGTATCGTGCTGCCCTAGTTGTAACAGTTGCCCGTACGTGTGCAATTCTCGGATATACGCTGGGAAAGGGGCAACTTGGCTGCCCATTCGTGATTTGTATTTGGCTAATTTATTTTTAAAAATTGATTGTGTAACGACGCGTAGCCGGCAAAAAGCAAACACCACTTTACGGTTGACATCTTCAAAACTCAAAAAATATTCTTCGCCACCTTGGGTATCGTACCGATCGACAAATAAATGAGGTGTTAAATCGGGGATAGTTTTTAAATCCACATGCCCCACCTCGCGGCAGCGCAAGCATTGGCAGGCTTGGCCAGCTTGTTTGAGCCGCGCTTGCACCACTTGGCGCAGGTTAGTTATTTTATTGCCTTCCTCGATATATTGGCCAGGGATATCCCGAATCAGGCGGGAGATGCGGCAATATCGAGGGATGGTTGGTTTAAAACGCACTAAAATATCAATTAATTCTTCCACCGAATAAGCGTGATATTTTCCCTGCACGAACCAATCATAGAGTTCGGAATTTTTAACCACGGTGCACGGATAAATTTTAATCATATCCGGGCAGTAACCCGGATCAGTAAAAATTTCATTCAGCATTTTGAAATCACTCTCGGGCGTGGCTCCGGGCAGTTGCGGCATTAGGTGCGCGTCGACTTTGAATCCGTAGTTACGGAGTAGTTCCATGGCCGCTTTGGCTTCGGCGCTCCCGTGCCCGCGTTTAGTGAGTTTAAGTATTTTGTCCTCGGTATGCTGGATTCCCAATTCCAGCCGAGTGGTTCCCATTTCACGCATATGCCAGATGGTGTGGTAATTGATGCAGTCTGGGCGGGTTTCCAGGGTGAGGCCAATAATTCGGTGGGCGGATTTTTCGTTTAATTTTTGCTGGCGAAATAATTCTTTTTTTATTTCGGGCAGCGGGGAATTTTCGGTAAGAGCGCAGACGCGTTTAGTTTTTTTATCCACGGTGTTGCAGGCTTCGAAGGATTTAAGGATAAACCAATATTGATAGGGGAGAGGGTATGAATTCCATGTGCCACCTTTGACAATAAATTCAATTTTATCGGCGGGGTGGCCATTATTTTGGAGCGCTTCGATCCGACGGGCCATTTGTTCGTAGGGGTTAAATTGCAACATCAGCGCGCGCATGGCGGCGGGTTCTTCGGACAGATAGCTTTTGGGCATTCGTTCGTCGAACGGGCAATAGACGCACTGGCCGGGGCAGGGGTATGGTTTAATCAATGAAGTAATAATCGCCACTCCCGAGAGGCTCCGAACAGCGCGGCGAACCAGCAATTTGGCCAGTTCAGGACTAGCGATTATCTTGTGATTTTTGAGTAATTTATGATATGCTGCCAGTAGTTCCGTTTTGTCGGGTAGGCTGAAAGCCGCTCCGGCAGAAGCGGTCAGGCCCCGTTTGAGTTCGTTAAATTGCTCGGCCGTGGCCGGGAGGTTTTTTACCGCTGCAAGAATGATTGTTTCGGCAAGTGACATATGCACCCCATTATACAGAAGACTCGCGAAGATTATAATTTGATCGCCCCGTTTTTTTCCGATACCCGCCGGCATTTGTGGCGCGAACTAGACCAGTGTAAGCAATATGTCAAGAACGGTCAACGGGTGCTGGATTGGGGCTGTGGCAACGGACGATTAGTCGGTTTATTCGCGGACTATAGCGGCATTGAATACTATGGCGTTGACCAGAGTATTGAGCTCGTTAAAATCGCCCGCCGGGCTCATAGCGCTTTAGTACAACAGAGGAAGGCTCATTTTTACTGCACGGCAAAAAGACAAAAAAAATTCTCTGCTGATTTTTTTGACTTGGAATTTTTGATTGCTTCTTTGCACCACCTCCCCGATGAACGCACTCGACTTTTGCTTTTACAAAAAATGCATCATGAACTTAAACCCGGCGGCCGGATTATTATTACAGTTTGGAATTTAAGCAGTGAGTGGGCGAACATCAAAAAGCACAACGGCTGGACAGTACTCGGTACACAGGATTTCTTGATTCCCTGGAAAGACCCAACCGGTAAGATTTTATGTGATCGTTACTACCATGGATTTGTTCAAGAAGAACTGCGCGCGCTGTTGGCGCAGGCTGGGTTCCAGGTAAAACATTTGTCTTATAGCGAAGGCCGGTGGACCGATGATAAGGGCGGTCGAAATTTATTGGCGATAGCGAAGAAAATATGAGAATTTTGCAGATCAACAAATATTTTTTTAGCCGTGGCGGAGCGGACGCAGTTTTTTTTGAGACAATCGACGGCTTGCGCAAGCGCGGGCACGACGTATCGGAATTTGCGATGCATCATTCGAGCAACCGGCCGTCGGAATACGCCGCTTATTTTGGCCCGGCGTTGCCTGAAAAGCTAACGGTCAAGCAGGACTGGCTGGCCTCCGCCCGTATTTTTGGCCACTTATTTTATTCGCCAGAGATTGAGCGCCGCTTAAAAGCCCTCTGTCTTTCGGCCGAGCCACAGGTGGCGCATTTGCATAATGTGTATCATCATTTGTCGGCGAGTTTATTTATTACGTTGCGCAAGTTGGGCGTCTCCACCGTGTTGACGCTCCATGACGTATTCCCGCTCTGCCCGAATCACAGTTTTTTACTTGGTGATCATCTGGTCGAAGAGGTGTTTAAAGGGAAACTTTATAATTGCACGGTTTATAAATGCGTTAATAATCGTTTTTTGCCGAGCCTGGCTGCTACCCTAGAAGCGTATTATTTGAAATTGCGCGATGTTTGGAAACATATTGATCGCTTGATTTGCCCCAGCCAGTTTATGTATAATAAAATGTTGGAATGGGGCTACCCCGAAGAACAATTGCAGTTATTGTATAATCCATACCAGCCGCCAGAAGTGCCTTTACCGCTCGGCAATAGGATCGTTTTTTTAGGCCGCATTCACCGGGAAAAAGGCATTAAACTATTTTTAGAAGCCTGCCGATCGCTCCGGCAGTACCCTATTGCCATCGCGGGGGGTGGGCCGGAAGAAGCCTTGGTAGATAGTTTTATTACCAAAAATAACTTAGCCCAGGTAGATCGTTTTAAGTGGGTTGAGGGTGAACGATGGAATCAGGTTATGAGAAGCGCGCGGGTTATCGTGGTCCCGTCAATTTTTTACGAGAATTGCCCGCTGGCCATTTTGGAGGCGCTCGGTAATGGTCGATTGGTGGTAGCGAGTGACCGGGGGGGTAACCCAGAAATGATTATAAACGGGCAGACGGGGCTTTTATGCCAGCCAGAAGATGCCGATGATTTGACCCGTGTTTTGAAAGAAGCTATGCAGTTGCCAGACGCGGCTGTGATAGAAATGGCCGGGCGTGGTCGTGAGACAATTTTACCGCGCTACGCGCCCGGGAAGTATTTTGAGGGTTTGGAAGAACTGTATCAATCACTCTTGTAGTGTTTTTTCGGTATAAAAAATCTCCCCAATGAACACTGGGAAGATTTTTTTATATTAATTTTGTTTGCTCGGTCTGGCTAAGGTGAGTTTGTATTTTTCAGCCATGGTGTTCATCAGCGCCAGATAATCTTCGGTGATGCGCTTCCAGCTGTAAATGCTTTTGGCGCGAGCGAACGAGCGACTGCCGCGATCGAGGGCGATTTCCGGTCGGGCGCTCACATTTTTAATAATTTCGGTGAGCGAATCAAAGTTTTTGATATCATAGTATAAACCGCTGTCACCCAGAACTTCGCGATTGGATGGTTTATCATTGGCAATCACGCAAGCGCCACGGCCCATAGCCTCGATAGTAGCGGGCGAACACCCGCCGACTTCGGCTGCGCGGATGTAAGCGAGTGAACCGTTAACCAATTCTTTATATCGTTGCCCAAACACATAACCCAGAAAAATAACATTTTCGTTGCCGGCCTGCTTAATTTGTTTAACGTATTCTGGGCTGTAGCGATTATCGCCAATCATTAAAAGCGGGTAGGGGCTTTTGGCGCGCACGTAGGCCTGCACCACCTCAAGCGGATTATTTTCAGGTTCAAAGCGGGCGACATACGTGAAGTAGCCTTTGTTTTGTAGTTTTAATTCTGCCAGTACGGCTGGGTCAGCCGGGCGATCAGCCAGCTCGGTGCCGTAGGGAATGAAGGTGCTCACAGTACGGCGGGCGGTTTTATAAAATTCCTGTACGCTAATCGCATCGGTCACTACTTCGTTGGCCACGTACGGCACTAATTTGGAACAAGTTTTTAAATACCAACGGGCAAATGGGCCCCATTTTTTTCGTTCCCAATCCAAGCCGTCGACGCAAAAAATAGTTTTTTTGCCGGCCAGCGTGGCCAGCCAGACAAAGGGCGCGTTGCCGACATTGACCATGATTACTATATCGGCGGTATTTTTGAAAATTAAATGAATGGTCGACAACAAACTGTGCACGAAGGTGTCTAAGTATTTGTTGATGATAGTCGGCAGATAAATCAGTTTAATACCGGCGTAACTAGCGGGACGTTCTTTGAAATAATTGCTCCGACAATATCCAGCTGTTTCTACGCCATGACTAACCAACCCTTTGCCGAGTTCTTCGGCAAATGTTTCAAAGCCGCCATAGTTGCTCGGGATACCATGATGCCCAAGAATCGCTACGCGGATTTTTTGGTTAGTTTTTGGCATAGCCTAATGGTAATACGAAATAACAGATTAGTATAGCACAATTTTTGCTCTTTGTCAAGATAAGCTTTACAGATAAGCTTTACAGATAAGCTTTACTTTTCTCTAACAAAAAACCCTCCATGTAGCTGCCTGTCAGCCAGGTAGATACATGGAGGGTGGCACGCGCGGGTGCCGGGGGGGGTGCTAGAGGCGGACCAGTCTTGATGGACCATTTTGTTTGGCCTTCTGGAGCGCTTTCTCAACGTCTGTTGGTTCGCTTGGCAGCGAGCAGCTCGCTTTGGTTCACCACCTCAATGCGCAGCGGCGGGATTGCGATGTTGTTCCGCAGCACGCGAACCGATCGTTTTGTTTCAATCACAGGTGCTTTGGGCGGCTCCCGGCCAAGTTTGATGGGCTTTTCGAAATTCTCCGTGAACCGGATCGCTTCTGCCACGGGCTCGCTCAGCACAATGGGGTTGCCTTCTGGCCCACGCAGCTCAGTGCAGAGGCCTTTCGCGCAACTTGGCCTCCGCAAGAGCAGCTCGCTCCCGATCAGCACTTCGGTACCTGGTTCGGCCATGGCGGCAAGCAGTGGCTGCCCGCACTCGATGAGTGGAGCGTCGGTACGATTCTTGTTTTCGTACAACGGTGACGTCTCTGGCGTGTAGGGTGGCTCGACGCATGAATCTGGTGGATTATCCGGGGTGCATTCCGGATCGGGCAGCCAGCAAACGCCGCCAGCTTCCGGGTACAGTGAACGCACGGTGCGTCGGCAGACCCAATTCCGCCCGGGCAGCGCTTCCCACCACTCTCCGGCTTCGGCGAACATTTGCGTACGGAAGCGCAGTGGGGTGGTGTAGGCCTGGCACACGCCGCCGATTAAGGGTTCGCTCCGAGCTTCGCGATAGTCGGGCGGCAGACAGATACCAGCCACTTCGCCCGGCTTGTCGGTGGTGCGGAAGCCGACACGCTGCCCAACCCAGAGCATTTGGTAGAACCAGATGCTTGGCGTGTTGAATTTGAGCTTGCGTCGTTGCCCTGCGTGCAGCACTTCGATCTCGGCGTGCAGAATTACCCGCCAACTTGCCCGCCAGATATCTTTTTCATCGGGCAGGCGCGGGAACACGATTTCATAGGGATCGAGCGGCGGGTTGACGTTGTCGTTGGTCAGCTCGACCGGCTGGCCGCCGGCGGTGCTCTGCAGGGTGACGATCACCATCCAGTTCAGCGCCGTCACGGTGCCTATGTGCCGACAGTCGGTTCTGTCGATGAGGCGCTTCGTTGGCACCGGGTAGCCGTCGATGTATGGCTGCCCGGGGACTTTGAAGTAGTAGTCCTCGGTACCTGTTGCTTGTTTGAAGGCGGCGATTTGCGTGCCGGTATAGTAACCACCCTGCTGGGGGCCAACGTCTTCTTCGGCCCGGCTGTTACCAGGCTGGCAGATGGCGGCGAAGGTCAGAACCAGATACCACATGATCGACTTGGTCGTCATGGTGCATACTCCTTGGTTTGTTGGGTATTTGGCCCTGATTAAAGGCAAAAAAACCAACCCCCAAAGAGATTTTTTAAAGAACTGTCAAAAAACAGAACAGGGGAATATAGCATATATTTGTGGAAAAGTCAATGTTTTAAAGCGTTATTTGCCCTGGGGATAACTTGATTGACGGTAGGCAGTGGTGCTGATAACGTTTAAAAAGTATGCAAATTAATCATTCGTCAATCCAGCGTCCGACCACCATTAAGACCAACCTCGTGTTGGCGAGCTTTTTGGTAGTCGACTTTTGCCTGACGGGTGATTATGCAAGTACAATGTAGCGCGGCTACATAACACTTACTCGATAATCACCCGAAGCTTAGCGCAACGGGTGATTTTAGTTAGTATAGGATTTGTGGATTTGGCGTATTGCTTTGTTGTCACTGTGTTCCTCGCTCATCGTAGAGTTGGCTACGACTCGCTCCGGTACTCGTTGCCGCCGCGCACTACACTCAAATCCACAAATCCTATAGATAGAAATTTTGTTCTTTAAAATTTTCTCTACACACAATTTGCCCAAACCTTTTTCTTCCAGAAATAATCTGGGACAAAAAGGTTTGGGTGATCATGGAGTGGGAAAAAACAACCCGTTCAAGGAGTTTGTCTGCATGTTGAATCGTAGCAATCTGTCCCGCACCGTTGTCCCTGGCGATCGTCGGCACACCGTGCGGGCCTGGAACGCCTTTCTGGCTGACGTCGTGGATGGTGTGAACCTCGATCAGGTCTGCGACTTGGGCGGCGGGAACACCCACGCCCAGCCCTGCAACTGCATGGCAGAGTTCGTCTACCGGGCACCCACCCCGCCGATATCGCTTCCGATCCCGAGTCGACCGAGATCTCGCTCGAGCTCGACTTCAAGTGCGGCAAATGCCGCCAGCGTGTCGAGTTCATCGCCGTCGAGGACAAGCGCGTTGGTTCTGGCGGGGGCAAGTCGGATGGAGACAGGGTCGGTCGCTGAAGCCCACCCTGATTCACTAGCTTCTGCCCAGGGTGTGGTAGGGGGAAGCGAGGAGCAGTACTCATGTTCGCGTGGCCGCTACGGCGGCTGCGCTGGCTACGAGCTGCTTCTCGCTGTCGGTGTCTTCCGTTGATAGCGGAACTGATGAGTCCTCAACATTAGGACGAAACACCGGTATTATTTATCTTTGAATAGTAAAAATGGTATACTGAAGGCGTTATGTATCTTGTTATTGCTTTCAGCGGCTTTGTATTGCTGGCCCTGGTGGGTATTCTGGATAAAAGTATTTTACAAAAGACACTGCATCGGCCAGTGTTGTTTGTTTTTTATTCGACGATTTTTGTTTTACCAATTTTGCTTCTGGCGCCGTTTGGCGCGGGGGTTTTGGCTACTGGTTTGCATTGGTTTCTGGCGGCTGTTTCGGGCGTGGCGTTTGGCCTGGCGCTCTGGGCAACGTATATCGCTATTCACGAAAGCGAAGTAAGCCATGCCGGGCCGCTCATTGGCGCGGCCACGCCTTTTTTTGTTTTGATTTTAAGCAGGTATTTTTTAGGCGAAGTGGTTACGTTTCGTCAGCAAATCGGGATCGCGGTATTAATCGTCGGATCGCTGTTGATTGCTCTGGAAAAAAGCCGACGGCATAATGGCTGGCACCGGGGAATGCTCTGGGGAATTCTGGCGGGGTTGGCTTTCGCAATTTCGCACGTTACGGCCAAGTACATTTATGATCTGTACGGTTTTTATACCGGGTTTGTGTACACGCGCGGAGCGATGGGTCTTTTTGGAGCCGCTCTTTTATTGTGGCCTGGTGTGTTGACGGCGCTCCGGCGAAAAAAACCGGCGGTAATAGCCGCGCAACACTTGCCGCGCGCCAGTGATCCCGGAGCAGGAAAATTTTTGATTATTGTTGTAGATAAGGTGCTGGGGGTAATTGGCGTTATTTTGGTGCAGTATGCCACGGCGATTGGCAGCGTATCGCTGGTAAACGCTTTAAACGGGGTGCAGTACGCGGTTTTGGTGGTATTGGTGGCGATTTTTTCTAAATTTTATCCGAAACTTTTTAAAGAAACCTATTCCCGGCATGAGTTAGCGCAAGAAATTATGGCGATTGCCTTGATTATCACGGGTGTTGGTTTATTGGTTTAATATAACAAGTTTTTATGCCGAGCAGACAGTTTGTGTTGCGTCGTATACCTATGTTAATTGTTCTTTCGGTTATTTTAGTACTGACGGCCTTGATTATTGTGGGATTGCGCAGAGTGCCACGCCAGGCTGTTTTTTTTGGAGCTAGCTTTAGCCCGGCTTACGCCCGCTATTTAGGGCTCGACGCGCGCGCGGCGTTTAAGCGTGTGATTGGAGAGTGGGGATTTACCTATGTGCGTTTGCCGGTGGATTGGGATGATTTAGAACCGCTGCCAGGGCAGGTACGCTGGGATGAAATCGACTGGTATATGGACGAAGCGGGCAAGGCCGGTGTTAAAGTTGTTTTGGTGATTGGGCAAAAAACTCCGCGGTGGCCGGAATGCCATTTGCCGAGTTGGCTCGACAGCGTGCCGCAGAGCGAGCACCCGGCTCGTTTGGCTGGGTATATGCGCGCGGTGGTGGAACGATATCGGACGCACCCGGCGTTGGATTTTTGGCAGGTAGAGAACGAACCTTTTTTAGCCTTTGGCAAATGCCCGCCAACCACTGTTAATCAACTACATACCGAAATCGAAGCTGTACAGCAGCTTGATTCTCAGCATTTGGTTTTGGTTTCGGATAGTGGCGAATTGAGTCTCTGGCGTAAAACTGCCCGAGCGGCGGATTTGTTTGGTACCACGGTCTACCGCACGGTGTGGAATAAACGGCTGGGGTATTTTAAATATGATTGGCTGCCGGCGGCCTGGTACCGGCTACGTTTGGCGATGCATGGGCGTGAAGCGCAAACGGCGTATGTGATGGAATTGCAGGCGGAGCCCTGGATTCCTAATAGCCCGATCGCGGAGGTGCCGTTGAAGGAACAATACCGTTCGTTTAACTTAGCTCGTTTTGATCAGAACGTGGCGTATGCGCGAGCGATTGGTTTCCCCCGGGCCTATTTGTGGGGGGCGGAATGGTGGTTTTGGCTCGAACAAAATTATGGCCTAGTTGATTTTGGCGCCAAAGCAGCGCAGTTACCCAAAGGGAAGTAAACGAATTGACTAATATCCTGAATTTGTTTAGGATAGTATTCGTTTGAAAGCACGCCTAGCTCAGTTGGTTAGAGCACCTCGTTTACACCGAGGGGGTCAGGGGTTCGAATCCCTTGGCGTGCACAAATACAAAGAGGCCCAAATGGCCTCTTTGTATTTGTGTGTTTGCAGGTTGGATTCGAACGGGAAAGGGTGAAAACGGAAGTTTTCACTTGCTGAGGAAAGGCTTTGGAAAACCCGAAGGTTTTCCAACGAGGAGCGCAGCGACGATTTCGAGTCCCTTGGCGTGCACAAATACAAACAGTCAACGTTAACCTGTTTGTTTTTTTGTTTTTAAAAATCAATCAATTGCCCCGAACGATAATTTCTTATATACTATCGAGAGATTGATTTATTTTTTCATGAAAAAAGAAACTCCGGTTGTTTTGCACCAAGGTACTTATAAGCGCACCGCCACTACCGCCGAGGCGGTGTTTATGATTACGGGTATGACAATCGGGGCGGGGGTGTTGGGGTTGCCCTACGCGATTGAACAAGCTGGGTTGTTGTTTGGTCTCGGAGCGATTGTGTTGGTTGGTATTTTGGTATTGGTGTTGAACCTGATGATTGCCCGGGTGGCGGTGCAGACCCGACGGTCGCTCCAATTGCCGGGCTTGGTGGGGGTGTACCTGGGCAAACCGGCGCAGGTAGTGTTGTCGATTTTAATTGTTGCTTCGTCACTCGGGACTCTTTTGGCATATATTGTCGGCGAGGGCCAGGCGTTAACCGCGTTGTCTGGCCGGGGCACTCCGTTTGTGTGGAGCATCGTTTTTTGGCTGGTTGGTGCGGCCCTGGTCTGGGGCGGGTTGCAGCGCGTTAAAACCGCGGAAAAAATTTTGAGCAGCGTGGTGATGGTTTTGGTTGTCACTCTGTCGATAGCGTTATTGCCCGAGCTATCTAGCCTGAATTTAACAGTGTTTGAGCCGGGGCGCCTTTTGTTTCCCTGGGGGGTTATTTTGTTCGCCCTGCATGGCTCACCGGCCATTGCCGAAGCCCACGCCTTGTTGCCGGGGCAAACTAAACGTTTTCGGCGAGCGGTGATTGTTGGCACTTTGCTGCCTTTATTGATTTATTTATTTTTTACCCTCGCTGTTGTAGGAACATTCGGCGCTTTAACGCCAGAAATCGCTACCACTGGCTTAGGGGTACTGCTTGGCAGACCAGCAGCCATTGCCGGGAATATTTTTGCCGTGTTGGCGATGAGTACCGGTTTTATGGGGCTCGCCACGGCGCTTAAGCAAAGTTTGGTGTGGGATAGCGGAATCCCCAAACGTTGGGCAAAAATGTTTGTCTTGGGGGTTCCGATTATACTTTTTTTGGTTGGCATTCGCGGATTTATCGGTATTTTGCAGGTGGTGGGTGGAGTGTTTATTTCTCTTGAAATTTTGTTGATGACATTCGTGTATATAGTCGCCCGGCGGCGGCAGGGCCGGATCCATAAATAGAGTTTAAACACAAAATCGACCTTCCCTTTATTTTTAAACTTTAGAAACAGGCGGAGGCGTATCCGGCCAAGGTGAGACTAACCAGTAAATGGGTCCATGGTTTCATGGGTCGAATTTCGTGTTTTTTGGAGCTCACTTGAGTTTTTAGGTGAAGGGTGCTATAGTGCCTCATAGCCTTGGGGCTATTGAAGATGGTGGAGGTTGTTGGTTGATGTATTGCTTGGTTAGCTGAGCGGTTATTGGTCAACAATTTTCTTCCCGAAAGCGGGATGCCTATCTTCTTTCAGAGTGCATCATTGGTTAAATTGATTTTATTTTGTTATTTTTATTTTTTGGTATGGCGGAAAATTTTATTTTTACTTCGGAGTCGGTGACGGAGGGGCATCCGGATAAAATTTGCGATCAAATTTCGGACGCGGTGTTGGATGCGCTTTTAAAACAGGATAACAAATCCCGCGTGGCGGTGGAGAGTTTCACCACCACCGGTTTGGTAATCGTGGCTGGTGAAGTTAAAACGACTGGCTACGTGGATGTACAAAAAATAGTACGTGAGGTTTTGCAAACGATTGGATATAGTGACCCGGCATACGGCATTGACCATGAACATGCCGGGGTGCTCGTTTCGATTCACGAGCAATCGGGGGATATTAACCAGGGCGTTGACCGTGGCAATATTGAGGAGCAAGGGGCAGGGGATCAGGGATTGATGTTTGGTTATGCCTGCAATGAAACGCCGGAATTGATGCCGCTGCCGATTATGTTGGCCCACCAGTTGGCCCGTCGTTTGGCGGAGGTGCGCAAAACCGGCGTGTTGCCGTATTTGCGGCCGGACGGCAAAACGCAAGTGGCGGTTGAGTATGTTGATGGCAAGCCAACGCGGCTTAAAAATGTGATTGTAGCCGCTCAGCATCATGAGACGGTTGAATTGGAACAACTGCGCTCCGAAGTGTTGGAGCAGGTGATTAAACCAATTTGTGGTAAGTATATTGACGCCGAAACCGATTTTCATATTAACATGACCGGCCGATTTGTGGTTGGAGGCCCGCAAGGTGATACAGGATTAACCGGCCGAAAGATTATCGTAGATACGTATGGCGGCATGGGTCGGCATGGTGGCGGGTGTTTTTCGGGCAAGGACCCCTCTAAAGTGGATCGTTCCGGAGCGTACATGGCGCGTTACGTGGCCAAAAATATTGTGGCGGCCGGATTAGCGGAACGCTGCGAAGTGCAGGTGGCGTATGTGATAGGTAAGGCCGAGCCTACCAGTGTGAACGTGAATACGTTTGGTACTGGATCGGTAAGTGATGAAAAATTAGTAGCCGCGGTTTTGGAAATATTTGATTTTCGGCCGGGCAAAATTATCGAACATTTGGGTTTGCTCCAGCCTATATATCGCCCCTCGGCCGTGTATGGCCATTTTGGACGCACTGAGTTCCCGTGGGAAAAAACAGATCAGGCGGTCCAGCTACAGCGTGCCGTGAAGTAAAATCTTTAAAAAATAAAAGAGCCCTTTGAGAAGGGCTCTTTTTGCGTCTTGATCAGGCTGCTTTTATTTCAGCAGGTCCTTTACCCAGATGCCGGTAATTGAGGTAGCTTCGTTGAGCTGAATACCGTAGGCGGAAATTCTGTCGCCAACGGCGAAGTCCCCAAGCGTTAAAACGTTCCATTCTTTGCCAAAGAAGTGGGTTTTGGCGGTAGTGATTGTATAGATCACACCCTTACCATTGGTAAGTGTCAGGCTGGTGTCGGTTTTAGCGGTGAGTGTACCGTTAATGGTAACGGGATGGAGCCGGACAACAATATTTACTGATTTGGCGGTAATGGTTTTGTTGGCTTTGTCCCAAACTCCTTCCACGCGCACGGTTGCTCCGGCAACCAGATCAGCACTCGTTGTGGGTTGGCCGTTCTTTTTAAACGTTGTGCTGGCCGTGGTGTTAACTGTTTGTAAGCCCCGTTCGCGCGTTTGCAACGCGAAGCTGGTGCCAGTCACGGAAACGACCGTGCCGTTAAAGTTTTCATTGCGAATTTGGATTGACTCGTCGCGGATAAGAGCGGCGCTCACTGTTGTTCCCTCGATAGCTCCGTAAACGGATAACACGTGATTAATTTTTATTTCGCCTAAAGTCAACGGCAAGCCGAAGCGGCCAATAATTTTTGCTTTGGAAGCATCAATGGTATATGCCATGCCATTTTCGCCAGCAATGGTTATGGTGGAGCTGCTCATGCTGGTTACCGTGCCATTTACCGTTTTGAATTGTTTTTTGAGCAGCCTGTTTTCGATCTTGATTTCTTTGGTGATTTTATTTTTTAACTCTCCCAGATGCAGGCCATTGTTATTTTTGTCTCGATTAGATTGAGCTAAAGCGAAACCGCTGGGCAAGAGCAGGGAAAGCATCGTGGCCAAAGCAATAAGCTTAGAAGTATTTTTCATATGATTCTTTAATAGTTAATTTTTAACTGTTTTAGCCGACCTTTAAGGGTGTTTCTAGCTTTGTATACACGGTTTTTGGTTAAAGGTTACAAGTTGTTTAGATGGCAAAATCAAAACAGCCCCGCAGGGCTGTTGAGAAGGCAAAAGAGGTTTATTGCACTATCGCGCCGGCGCGGAATCCTCGGTCGTTGTTTTCGAGCACATTGCTAAGGCGGCCGCCAGACAGGTTAAATGTTTTTTCGACCGCTTGATCGGTTGCGGAGAAAGTGCTGTCGGTTACCAGAGTGAGTGTTTTGCCGATTTGGTTTGGGGTCGGCGTTACGCTTACTTCAAAGTAAATACCGGTAGTGCTGTGGGCAGGTAAGGTGTTGTGCTGCCAGGTGATTTGATTAGTCACGGCGTTGTAAGTGGCTGGGTTGCCGATCGTAATGCTTTGTTTGCCGGTGAAGGTAACGCCTGGGGCGAGCGTAATAGTTAAGCGCGGGTTTTCTACGGGGTTGATGGTGTTAAAGGCTTCGGCAAAGATCCAATATTTAGTGGGCGCGCCAACTTCTGGCGGGAGAGGGCCGCGGCCCAATTGATCGCCTTCGGGGGTGAAGTAGCGAACGCGAGTGCGCCAGGTGACCTCGGTGGCCACGGGAAGGGAAATAGCGTTACCGGTGGAAGTAAAAATTTGTCCTTTTACACCGGGGCTTTCGGCCAAGATGGCTGGGGTTAGTTTGAGCACGCTGGAGTTTTCTGGGATGTTTCGGAATGAGTTGGCTAAAACGAGATTGAGAGTAAAAGTGTCGGTGCCGCCCGGATTACCATTAGATAGCGCGGTACGATGAGTTTTATCAATCAATAAGGAGTTGCCTTCGAAACGCAAGCGATTTTCCCCGGCAGTTTTGGCTAGATTTAAGGCACCTTCCGTGGCGGTAACGCGGATTCGCAAATTGGTGAGCGAGAAACTACTATTATTTTTCCACGATATTTCAACTGGCAGGGTAGTGCCGGGCTCAATAAAGCGGCTTGTTGAAAGTGGTTTGAGGGTGATAGAAAAATCCGGCTTTAAAACTGTAAGGCTGGCTGCTCCGCCGCCTTGTGAAACCACGATGTTATTGGCCACAATTGCCGCGGACAGTTGTAGTTGGGTAGCGCCGCCGGCAGCGGGTGCTTTAATGGCACCCTGTAGAGTGGTTTTTTCACCAGCTTTTAAGGTGATGTTTTTTAACTTTTCCGCTGGGATCACTGGATCTCTCCAATTAGGTGAAAGTTGAATTTCGTTTAGATCTATTTTCCCACGATTTTCTAGGACGTACATAAAATTGACCGACTGACCCGGGAAAGTGGAGGTGGCGGACAGATTCAATTCGCCCTTGAGAATACTAGTGGGCAAGGTGATAAGGTAGGAAGAGAGCTTTGCTTCTTGGTTGTTATTGGACGTGGTATAGGCAAGCGTGGCGTATAGGTGAGTTTCTTCTTTGGGTGTTGCCCACAGTTGCCCGGAAACTTCGGCGCGCCCTTTAGCGCCCGGTTCTATTTGGCCGAGTGTAAAAATAGAGTTATTGCTAAATGTTTTTTCGGATATTTTTTGGCGGTCCACCACAAAGCCATCAGGCAGGCGCAGGGCGAGGGTGGCGTTGTCGAGCCGTAGTTTGCTTCGATTTGTGTAGGTCACGGTGACGCGCACGTTCTCACCACTTTGGATGCGCGTGTCTCCGAGCGAAATTTGAATGTCAATTTGATCGGTAATACCCGGTTTCCAAAAGAAGAAAAACAAGCTGCTTCCGAGCATGATCAGCGCTGCGGCCAGCAGAAATAAATCAAAAATAAAAAGTTTTTTAGGGTGCCGGTACACCGCGTGATAATGATGGTGATAGTGACTTTTGAAAAAAGCGTGGATCGCTTTAAACATAGATAATTTTAAAAACAAGTTGTTACCCATAGTATAGTTATTTTTACCCCTGATTGTCAAAAAAATCCCTAACTGTGGAATTAGGGATTTTTGTTCGGGAGAGGAGTCGGTGGTGGGGCACTAGCAGGTTCGTTTGGTTTTTCGTTTTCTTCCGGATGGTTTGTCGGTTCGGCGGACGGGATTTTTTTAATAATTGACTTAGGATTAGGAGAAAAAAGGGGGTTGGAAATTTTCCATTTATCTATAAATTGTCCAATACCACGTTTGGCCAGTTTATTGCGTAAAGTCGTGTGGTGCTGCGACCATTTGACTAAGCTTTCAAAGTTTAATTTATATCGCCCGCTCACCACGACATACGTTAGTTCCTGGGCCTTAATGGCCCGACGGATTGTTTGTGAGTTAACGCCAAATAGACGCGCTGCTTCGGAGATAGAAACACGGATTAATTCTTTTGAATCAGTCTTTAATTGTGTGTTGGCCTCGGTCATAATTGTATATATTTGTTTAGACAAGTATAGCAATTTAGGCCTATATTGTCAATATTTTAACTCAAAAATGGTTAATTTCTATATTTGTATACATTAGTCTATACAAATTATAACTTTTTAGCTCTTTTTTCTTATGTTTTATTAATATATTCTGGATTTATAAATTGTATACAATATTGTATACAATTTATATTTAACTTTTTCTTGCTCCTGCTGCTCCTGCTTATAGTAACTACTCTACTCAATTTTTAGCTTTTAAAAATTACCTTATTTTGTTTGACTGTGAACGTGTTTATTGGTATACTAATTTGTAATTTAGCGCTGTAAATGAAGGGCCTTTAACCGGGCTTCTTTTAGCACTTTGGGTCTGAACTTCATTTTTATAGCACAATTTGTTGCGCCGAGATTTGATTGGTGTTGAGAGGTGTAACATTTATTCACTTTGTTCGTCTACTTTAATGACTAGCATCTCTGAAAAAATTCTCCTGTACCGCGTACAGGTGCAACGAGATCCAGATGCTTTCGCGCAGCTGTATGATTCATATGTTACTCAGATATATCGCTTTGTTTATTTCAAGGTGGGGGGTCATGAGGAAGCCGAAGACTTAACAGCCGAGGTTTTTTTAAAGGCCTGGAATTACATCCGGGAAAAACAGGAAGTCAAAAGTTTTAGTGGTCTGCTCTATCGCATCGCCAGAAATTGCATCATAGACTTGTATCGGGCAAAAAGTGTCCGGCCAGAAATAATGATGGGCGAGGCTGAACTTGAGGTGAGTGATCGGGGAGCTTGGTATGAAAAATTAACCATCCAAGTTGAACATGAACAGGCGATTAGCGCGCTCAAACGTTTAAAAGAAGAGTATCGAGAAATTTTAACGCTGCGATTCATTGATCAGTTGGAAATTCCTGAAATTGCTGAAATCACCCAGAAAGGCGCAGTAACAGTTCGCGTGACATTACATCGGGCGCTCAAGAAATTTAAAGAAATTTTAGAACAGAATCGTTAGCTGAATGGTAATTATGAGTAGAGCGGTAATCCAAAAATTAGCAGCGCTCCAAACTGGAGCGGCGAACCCGCGAGCTGAATGGGTGCAGACCCAACGGGCCGTGCTTTTGGCGCAGATAAAAAACACGCTGCCGGTAGATCGTCAGGACTCACCGTCTTTTACTGAACGCTTGTGGAACGGACTGGCTATTTTTTTGCCTAAAAGTTTGGTATATAATGTTGTTCGTCCGGTGGCGGTGGTGGCTATGGTGGCCGTGTTGGCTACCAGTAGTTTGAAAGGCGCGGCCAAAGCATCGGAATCCGCTCTGCCGGGAGAGATTTTATACCCGGCCAAACGAGCTGGCGAAGGTTTAGAGTTAGCAGTGGTAAAAGTTACGGGCTTGGTTTCTGATAATCAGGATAACGAAGCCCAGCTTCATGCTAAATTTGCCAAAAACAGAGCTCTGGAAATTAAAACCATTGCAGCCAGCGATACGATTGATAATAAGGAAAAAATTATCCCCAAAGCAGTGTCTGATTTAAATAATGAATTACAAACAATCACTAACCAGCTAGATAACCTTAAACAGTCTCCAGAAAAAAATCCGCTTTCGTCCGACTCGGTAAAAGACGTGCAACAGAATACACTAGAAGTGAAAGAGTTGTTGCATAACGCCGAAATGGAAGTATCTTTAAAAACTGGCACACAGGAAGTTCAAGATTTGTCTACGCAAATCAGAGGCGCCAAGGATTCGGCCGACGCGGCGGCGTTTAAAGTGGTTGAAGTAGCTGTAAATAACCAGCAAAACTTATCGGCCGACGCCGTGAAGCAGGTAGTTGCTACCGCCATTCAAAGCGCGGTGGATGACGCGGCTAAATCAAAAGAAAGCGCGCAAGGTGTACAAAATATTGTTGACGCGGTGAAGGACGCGATTAAAACTGAAGTCGGTAAACCTTCGGCTCAGACTACGCCCTCTAGCACCGCTGCTTTAAAGCAGCTTAATACGGTAGCGGCGCAAACCAAAGAAGCGACGTTTCAAATTGAGCAAAAATCAGCCAACGCCGAACAGAAGATTAATGAAGCGCAGGTTTTTGCGGAAAGCGGTAACTTATCTGAAGCGTTAAACAAAATTCGTGAAGCAAAAATCCAGAATAAGGAAGCTACGCAATTGCTTGATACAGCTTTGCAAACAGTGTTGCCGGTGGTGAAAGTGAAAGACGATGCCGTGGGTGTAGTCTCGACGACGAAGGATCTGTTGGTAATTGTTACCTCGAGCGCGGCGCTGGGATTGAATGGTACGTCGACTATTGGAACGATTTTGCCGAACGCAACGGTGTTGCCGATCAATTCTTCCACCTCGGCGGTGGTTAACAAAGATGAAACTAAAAAATAAGTTCCTTAATATTAATCAACAATTTTTACTTCCCGAGGCCCTGAAGCGATTCAGTTCCCACGGGAGGGGAAAATTGTAGTAACAGGCGGCTGGCGCCGAAAGGTCGATGGGTCCGTGTGGGCCCGTGCCAATCGCGATTGTGCGTCCACCTCACGGTGGAACAAGCTTGTTTCGTTCGACGCTCATTAATGAGTGCGCGCGCGGGCAGGTTTTTAACTTATAACTAAACTATGAATGTAGTTACTTTGGGAAAGAAGACCCTCAGCTCGATTGTGGCTGTTTCCATGCTTCTCTCTTTGGTTGCCCCGGTACTTGCTGGTGTGGCGCAGGCCGAAAGCGTCTGCCCGACCCTCGTGCCTGGTGACCGGGTGAAAGTCAAGGGAAAAGCTCCGATTTATTCGGTAAACAACAAGCTCGAAGTCCTTTATTTCCCTTCTGGTTACGAACACGATACTTGGACTAACAGCTCGGTGAACGGTTACGGTGGTTACATCACCATTACCCAAGCCTGCTTTGATTCTTTAAAAGTTCCGGCCGCTTATCCTGGAGCCGTGAACTTCCGCCCGGGTTCTTACGTGGTTAAACGCGATGCCTCTGATCAGCTCTACGTTGTGGAGCCGAACAACACGCTCGCCAAAATCACCCCGGCTGCTGCCGCAGCTCTCTATGGCGCTAACTACAAAGTTCGCGTTATTGCAGACGCTTTCTGGCCGCACTATGTGAACCGCGGAGCCGACGTTACTGAAGGCAAAGCGCACCCTGGTATGCTCGTCAGAAATGGCGGCAAAATCTGGTATGTTGACAAGGACATGAAATTGCATGAAGTCACCACTGCGGGCATGACGGCCAATGATTTCTTGACTCGTTTCGTGTATACGGTAGCGGACTCCGCTGTGGCTGGCCTCACTTTGGGTGATATGATCACTTCTGAGTGGGTAGCTGTAACGGATATGACCCAGAGCGGTGGCATTGTTGTCACCACCCCGCCGACCTCTTCTCCGGCCGGAACCCTCACGGTTTCCTTGGCCCCCGAGAATCCGGCTGGCGCGACCTTGGTTTCTGACACCGCTGACGGTGCTCAGGACATGGTTTCTGTCTTGAAACTGAACTTCACTGCCGGCAATGACGGCGACGTGCAAGTCAACGGCCTCAAGATCAAGAAGTCTGGTATTTCCGCTGACACTGATATCAGCAATCTGTACCTCTACGACAACGACATGAAGCTCGCTGGCAACCCCAGCACCGCTAATGGCGTGTTTACCTTCAGCAATGCCTCTGGCTTGTTCAAGGTAACGAAGGGTACTACCAAACAAATCACGGTGAAATTGTCCCTCAAGAACAATGTGGCTTCTTCGAAGACCATGCTGTTCTTCGTAGGTGCTTCGGAAGACGTAACTGTAGCAGGCGGATCCGTCGCGGGAACTTTCCCGATGAACGGTAACACCTTCTCGGTGGCTTCCGTAACCGACCTCGGTAAACTGGCCTTTACGACCGTTTCTCCGTCGTCCAATGGCACTGTTGATCCTGGAACCACGGGCTACGAGATCTGGAGATTTCAGGCTCTGAGCTCTGACCAGGACATGGAAGTCCGCAAACTTATGTTCACCATCGTTGGATCGGTGAATGTGGGCGACCTTAAGAACTTCTCGCTCTGGGATGGAGCCAAACAAATTGGCAGCACCGTTCTTGACATGGCTGCCGATAAGACGGTCACCATCAATTTGATGAGTGCCCCTTATGTGGTTACCAAAGGCCAGACCAAGAACCTGAGCTTGAAAGCCGACATCGTGAGCGGCACGACGCGCACTTTCCGCGCTTCGTTCCAGAACGGTTCGGACATAATGACTTACGATCGCAATTACAACGTGTACGTTAAAACCAACGGCACGGACAGCTTCACCATCGTGCAACCGGTTACCGGCAGCACCGCGGTGAACTACACCATCAATAGTGGAACTTTGACTCAGACTCTCGCGTCTGATTCCCCGACCGGCAACATTCCGGACGGCGCTACGAATGTTACACTTGCCAAATTCAAATGGACTGCCAATGGTGAAGACGTGAAAGTTTCTAGCTTGAGCGTTTCTTCCACCCTCAGCACGACCAGCGACATCTTGGCCAACGTACGCCTCTTGGTGGATGGTTCGCAGGTAGGTTCCACCGACACCAGTTTGACTGGTAACGGCGCGGCCAGCAGCGACTGGGGTACCTTTGGTAACAGCTTCATCATCAAGGCGGGTACTTCCGTCGACGTGAAAGTAGTTGCCGATACCACTGATTCCACCATTGCGGCTAACGACACCATTATTGTTGGTTTGTCGGCTGGCTCGAGCAATGCCCAGGGCGTTGTTTCGCTGACCTCGATCAGCACTGTTGCTCAGAACGCCAACACCCTTACGGTGAAAACTGGCACGGTGACTGTCACCAAGAATCTCGCATTCGGTGACAAGACCTCGGCCAACCCGACCGGCGTAGTTAATCAGAGTGGATCAAAAATTGGTTCCTTCGTGGTTACCGCTGGCGCTGGTGAAGACGTAGAAGTCTCCCAGATCACCTTAACGGAAACTGCCAATACTTGTATTGGCACCTACATGCAGAACTTGGTTCTTAAGGATTCCGCCGGCAAACAGCTTGGCACTACCTACCCGAATCCTTCGAGCTCTTGTTCTACCGCCAACACCTACACCTTCAATATTTCTCCGGCGGTAAAAGTGACCAACGGTGCTCAATACGTGGTTGATGTGTTTGCCGATTTGAAGGCGGGCTTCACCACGGCCAGCACTGCCTTGGTAAAACTTGATTCCGTAACCGCGACGGGTGTGCAAACCGGCAGCAGCGCCAGCGCTTCGTCGCAGGCTCTCAGCCTTCAGCACTCCTACATCTCCGGTTCCGGTGCCTACATGGTGCAGCTTGATACCGACACCCCAGTAGCAACCAACTTGCTCATGGGCGCGGCCGATCAGTTGCTTGGCAAGTTCAAAGTTACTGCCAGCACCACGGAAGCAATCAGCATTACCCAGTTGGTAATTAGCAACCGCATCAGCACTGGTGCCACTGGTACCTTGCAGAACATTCGTCTCTACGATGCCGAAACTGGCACCCAGATTGGCCCGGCTGTGGCGTCTTTTGACACCAGCAGCGCCACCGGTACTTTGGCCCACGCCGTGTTTACGAACGTTGGCTTGAAAATCCCGGCTGGACAATCGAAGAGCTTGAATGTAAAAGCGGACATCGTGACCTACGCTGGTGGCGGCTTTAGCACCACTGGTCAGACCACGAACTTGGCAATCTTGAAGTACTACACCGGCACCACTTCGGCGTTCACGTCGACTGGCGCGGCCTCTGGTTCTTCGTTGACCCCGACGGTTGTTAACGGTACTGTCGCCAGCGGCGTGGTACTCGCTAACCTCAATCTGGGCGCCGACAACTTGGTTGCCTATGCTACGACCAACACCCTGTATCGTGCGAAGCTGACGACTGTCTGGGCGTCTGATGCTCCGTCTGGCGCTGCCTCTCCGGCTGCTGCCCAAACGGTAGCTAAATTCGTCATCCAGAACCAGGCGAACGCTGGACAATACTCGGCCACGGTTAGCCACATTAACTTTGACCTGTCCACCACGATCTCCAACTCGACTGATCGAGCTTTGACTCTGTATAAGGACTCCTTGAACACCACCGCTCTTGGCACCACTTCGTGGATTGCCACTGGCGCTTCGGCTCAAAACTTCGGCGACACCGCCTTCACTGATGGTGGTATAACCGATGTTGAGATTTCCTCGGGTGCTTCCAAGACGTTCTTTGTCACTCTCGACACCACCAACGCGGCCTCTACCAAGAGCCTTTCTATCCGCATTGGTAGCAATGATGTTGTTTGGAGCGATGGCGTAAGCTCAAGTCTTACCGTCATGAGCCAGGACCTCCCGTTGCAGTACAAGACCTTCACCTACTAATTTAGTAGTCTAGGCTTGGCTCACGAGAGTCCAACTCACCGTAGTCTGACGGTATTCAGACGAACGCCCCCCGCCCCGATTTATCGGTGGCGGGGGGTTGTTTTTTGATCAAGAAATTGGTATGCTGAAGTGGTAATAAGCCTTTAATTATGGGTAAAAATCGTTTAGTACAATTTATTAGTGCGGCATTATTCGCGCCGCTTTTTTTGCCCATTGCCTTTATTCCCGTTACGCTGTTCCCGTGGCATTTTGGCAAGACGATTTTATTTCAGGCGCTGGTGGAAATTATTTTGGTGTTGACCGTTGTTTTGATTGTTTATTTTCCCGAATGGCAACAGCGGTTGGCGCAAAGGCTGGCAAAATGGAATTGGATTGATATTACTGTGGTTGCCTGGCTGGCGGTGTTAACCATTACGGCCTTAACCGGGGTTAATTTTGACTTAAGTTTTTGGGGTAATCAAAGTCGCGCTAACGGTGTTTTTGCCTGGCTCCATTTTGGTGTCTGGTATTTTTTGCTGACTCTTTTTTTTACCACGCGCCAGGAGTGGCGGCGATTAGGCCTCGTGGCCATGGGTGTTGGGGTTTTGGCGGTGCTCAGCGCTTGGTTGCAGGATTATTTGCCGCTAGCCTGGCGAGGTAATTTTGGCTCGCGTTTTTCGGGAATTATTGGTAATTCAGGTTTTTTGGCTTCTTTTTTGGTAGCCGCGCTCGGCGTTGTGGCGATTGCTGGTTGCGCCAGCAACCGACAATGTGAGCGAAGAATTTTGCTGGCTGTGGCGGCGTTCTTTTTTATAACTATCTTACTCACGGCCAGCCGCGGCGCGGCGATTGGCCTTGGCGCTGGCGTGGTGGCTGCCGGTATTGCGGCGTTATTTTTGTTGCCAAGAGGGCGTCCGCGTACAGTAGCCGCGATAGGTATAGGGGGGCTGGTTTTGATCATGGTTTCGGTAGTTTTTTTGGCCCGGGTTGAAAGCGTTCGTCAGCGGTTTCCACAACTCGGATTTTTTGTTAATTTTTCAACCCAGAGTTCAACAGCCCAAACACGGTTAATGGCCTGGCAAAGCGCTTGGGAGGGGATTAAGGCCCGGCCGATCCAGGGTTGGGGTTGGGGAAATTTTGAAGTGATTTTTCAACAATATTATAATCCTCAATTTTTACGATTTAGCTTTCAGGAAACGTTTTGGGACAAGCCGCATAATTTTTTGATTGAAACAGCTACAGCCGCTGGCTTATTTGGGTTTCTGGCATACCTGGGTTTATATGGCGCTTTATTGGCGCACGCGCTCCGGCCCGCCCAGGCTCCGGGAACCGCCGACGTCCATCGGGAACAATACTTACAGATCACCTTATTTGGAGCATTGATCGCGTACGCGGTACAGAATGTATTTATTTTTGAAACCTCGAATTCGTTGATGGCGTTCTTTTTTATCGCGGCGTTTGTAGCGACCCGTACAGCGACAAAAGGTTTTTCGGCGGCCGATGACGCGCGATTGGTCTCGCCGGGCCAACGGCGGGTTGCTTGGTGGCAAAACGCTGGGTTGGCACTGCTTACGTGCGGCTTGTTGGTTTCACTGTGGAAGGTGCATATT
Source organism: Candidatus Magasanikiibacteriota bacterium (assembly GCA_023246715.1). Classification (GTDB taxonomy): domain Bacteria; phylum Patescibacteriota; class Patescibacteriia; order Magasanikbacterales; family GWA2-37-8; genus JAHFHZ01. The sequence goes on from JAHFHZ010000001.1 coordinate 43,164, forward strand.
TTGCCCTTCAGAGCTTCGGGCGCAATGGCTCGGGCCGACGCCGGGGTGACGTTGTCAAAAGTGCTTCTGAATGGGCAGCAGGCAGTTGGTTGGCCAACCTATCTGCGCTATGAAAATGCTATTTTGTTTACTAAGAAATTTACTGAATTCGAGAAAGAGCATTCTGAATTAACGGTGGCTGACATTGCCAGGTTTGGTACGATAGTAACCAGCACGTTGGAAGAAGCCATTACACGCTACCCCGAGAATCCCACCTACCCGCTCTGGGCGGGAGAAGCCTACTTATCACTTGGTGAGCGCGTTGACGCGCGGTATCTTGATGATGCTGAACGCGTTTTGAAACGAGCCGAAACACTGGCGCCGCGCAAGCAAGAAATTCTTTTTTTATTAAGCCGCTTATACTTACTTAAGAGGGATTTCCCGTCCGCCGCGGCGGTGCAGCAGCGGGCCATAGACGTGGCGCCGGAAATTGCGGTGAGCCATTGGTTTTTGGCTTTGGTCCAAGTAGCGAGCGGCCAGGTGCCCCAGGCCTTATTGACCGCACAGAAGGCCGAGGAGCTTGGTTTTGGCTTCACCACTAGCCACAAGTTGTATTTAGCAGATTTGTATGTACAGCAAAAAAATTATGGAAAAGTAATTGAAATTTATCAAGGTTTACTTGAAGCCGAACCAGAAAATCTAAATTGGTATATTAAGCTGGCCACGGCCTACGCGGTGGCTGGCAATCGCGAAAAAGCGCAAGAAGTTTTGCGCCAGGGCATACAATTTTATCCGCCGCTCAAGGATCTGGCTAAGGATTTTATCAAGCAGTACCATTTAGAATAATATTTTAATCATCTATTGAAGATCTATGAAAAAGAACTCTATATTATACGCGGTTGCCGCGGGAGTTGCCGGAGCGGCGTTGCTCGGTGCCCTGTGGTGGTTTGGGGCGCTGCCTTCGCAGAGGCAGTTATATTTGAAAATTAAAGATCAGCCAACCCTGGTAAGTTTGTTTGCTAAGGTGCAAGCTCAAGAACAACAGTTGAAAAAAACTCCTGATGACGCGGCTTTGTATATGGATTTGGCGCTTAATTGGAAAAGCCTCGGTCACCGCAGTAACGGTGTAACCGGTTTTTTTCGCAAATCTTTGGCGGTGTATGAAAAAGGCATTGCCAAATTTGGGAGCAAGAATATTTTATTTTATTTGAACGCCGGTAAAGTTGCGGAAGAGCTGCGCGATTACGCTAAAGCCGAAGAATATTTTAAGGCCGCGATTGAAATTTCACCAGCCGATGAAAACGGCTACTTGAGCCTGGCGGATTTGTATAGCTATAAAATGGGCAAAAGCGTGTCCGAAGTGGCGGCGGTATATAACCAGGGAGGCCCCAAAATGGCCGATCCCACAGCGCTTATTTGGGGGCGGGGGAGTTATTTGAAGCGGGTCGGGCAGTATGCCGCGGCATTACCGGATTATGAGGTACTAAGCAAAGCTTTTCCGGATAACCAGGGGTATAAAGATGCCATTGCCGAGATTAAGGCGAAATTGAATCAACAATAGGTCGGACAAGACCACTAGATCACCGGGGACGTAGTTCTCGATGAGTCCGCCGGCGGCATTGGTGAGGATGACCCGCTTGCAGCCCGCCCGGATGGCGGTGCGCAGCAGGTGCACCGTTTGCCAGGTGGGGTACCCCTCGTAGCTGATTCGTGCATTGTAGCAGGGAATTTTTTTTGACAAGTGACTTGGTTTGACCGTCGGCAGCAATTCCTTTACACTATAAGGATAATCATACTTTAAAGCGATTTTTTACTTATGAAAAAAATTGTTGAACAGGCAGTAAAAGCCTGCATTTACTTGTCGTTTTTCGTGCCGTTGGTGATGTTGCCCTCATCGTTTATTTTTCCCTTTATCGTGCCTAAGGTATTGATTTTACGCTCATTGATCGAACTCATGCTTGGCGGGTACGGGTTATTGTTAATTATTAACTGGCAAGAATACCGACCACGCTTTACCCCGTTGAATATCGCTCTCGGGGTATTTTTACTTAGTTTTTTTGCTTCAACGTTCGCGGGGGTGGATTCGTACCATAGTTTTTGGGATAACCACGAACGCATGCTTGGTCTGTTTACCATCATGCATTATGTGGCGTACTACTTCGTGGCCAGCGCGGTGTTTAAAAATTGGTCGGAATGGATGGTGGCCTTGAAAGTTTTTTTGGTGGCCGGTTCGGTCGTTATGCTCCTGGGAGTTTTCCAGCGTTTGGTGGATGACACTTTACTACTCAACCAAAGCGGCAGTCGCGTGGCCAGCACACTCGGCAACCCAATTTACGTTGGTGGTTACGGATTATTTTTATTTTTTGTCGCGTTTTTATTGTTCATGAAAGAAAAAAATACCCTATGGCGCTGGTTGATAGGCGCTATGGGTACCCTCGCCTTTTTGGGAATGGTATTTAGCGGGACGCGCGGTTCGATGTTTGGTTTTTTGGCTGGTTTAGGAGCAGTGGCGGTGGGGTACGCTTTGGCGTTAAAGCATAATCCAAAAATTCGTTTAACATTGGGCATTGTGGTAGCGGTCGGCCTGATGATTTTTGGCGGTTTGTATTTAAACCGAACAAATCCGCTGGTTCGCAATATCCCCACACTGGGCAATTTATTAAATTCGTCCCTCTATTCTGGTACGGGAAGTACTCGGTTGATTGCCTGGCAGATCGCGCTCTCGGGCTGGAAGGAGCGGCCTATTTTTGGTTGGGGTCCGAATAACTTCTTCTATGTTTTTAATAAATACTATAATCCTAAATCACTTGAACATGGGTATGGTGAAACTTGGTTTGATAATGCCCACAACATAGTCTTGAACACCCTCGCGGTGCAAGGATCGTTTGGACTCTTGGCGTATTTGGGTATTTTTGCAATTGGTATTTTGGTTTTGTGGCAAACCAAAGAGCAGCGGGACAGAAATCCACACCTGGTGGTAATTGGCAGCGCTTTTTTATTAGCGCATTTGTTGCATAATGTTACGGTTTTTGAAGATCCAACTTCATATTTATACTTTGTTTTCTGGCTGGCAATGCTTAATCGGCTGGCGAGCGCCGAAGCCTATGAAGCCCCGTATCCAGCCGATCGAAATACTGGTTCGGTTTCAGCGGTGGCCTGCGGTGTGGTGACCCTGTTTGCGGTATGCATCTTTAATTATCAGCCGGCTAAGGCCAACATGATGACTTTGGAGACCCTGCTGACCCTGAACCGCGATCCCGCGGCTGGATCAAAGGCCGTGGCAACCACGCTTACATTAAGTTCGCCGCATATTGATGATATTCGCAGTGACTTAGCGCGTGAAACAATCCAGTTGCTTGGCGCTAATTACAGCAAGCTGCCAGCGGATCTATCAATGGAATTATTTAATACAATGTACGCGGCACTGAAGCAGAATGTGGAATTGCATCCATTTGATATTCGGAATTATTTGTATTTGGGGCAGTTTGGCCAGGTTGGGTACCTGTTGACCAAGGATTTAACTTATATGGTGGAAGCGGAAAAATATTTGTCGATTGGTTTAAGTTATACGCCGCGACGTCAACAGTTTTTGTACACGCTTGGGAATATTAAATTGCAACTTGGTAAAGCCAACGAAGCCGCCCAATTGTTACAGCAGGCTTTAAACGACAACCCACGCATTGCGGAATCGTATTGGAGGCTCGCCTATATTTATCATTTAGCCGGACAACCAGACCAGGCCAGGTTTTTACTGTTGCAAGCGCACGAAAAAGGCCTGACGTTTGATTCGCAAGGCCAGCAAGTAGAGAAATTGATTTGGGCGACGAGTACCGTTAAATAGAACGGTAGAGAGTGGCTGTTTTGTGAAGCATGGCCGCGAGGGAAAATTTCTCACGATACAGCAGATTGGCGGCTTGAGCGTATAATTCCATTGCGGAGCGGCTCGCCAGCGCAAATTCAACCGCAGCCCCTAACGCTTTTGAGTTTTCGGAAGGAACCAGCAACCCCGTTTGCTGGTTTTTGATTAGGCCTGGCACGCCGCCTACCCCGGCGGCGATTATTGGGATATTGGCCGATGCCGCTTCGAGTAGTACATACGGGAAGCCTTCTTTGCGCGAAGGCAAGACAAACAAATCAAAGGCGGGCAGCAGTGTTTCGGCGTTTGGAATGTTGCCAACCAAAGACACGATGTTTGTTAGGCTGTTTCTAACAATCAGAGCGTTCAATTTAGAGCGTTCCGGCCCGTCACCAATGATAATTGTTTTAGTTGTATTGCGTAACCGTTCATTTTGAGCGATTGCGTGAATAAAAATATCAAGGCCTTTGGTGGGGTATAAATTGGCGGTAATGCCAATCAAAGTTGTTTGTTGCGTTATTTTGCCAAAACCAGCGGTAGTTTTTTTATTTAAAATTTCACGAGCTTCAGATTGGCTGGGCAAGGACGTCGGATTAAGCCCCAAGGAGATGAGAGTTATTTTTCCACTCGGAATCCTGAGCCGTAATCCTGTTTCGCGGTCTTGTTCGGAAATCACTATCACCATACTTTTTTTTCGACTGGTGAGTTGTTCCAACCAACGATAGGCCAACCGTTTGAGCGGGTTGCCCGGCTCATTAAATACCCAACCATGAACCGTATATATTAATTTCAGCGGACGTTCGGCCAGGCGGTGAATAAATAATACTGCTATCGTACCGACGATGCTTGTTTTAGAACTATTCAAGTGAACGCAGGCTGGTTGTAGACGGTCGTATAACTTGGCTATTTCCACTACCGCCAAAGTATCGTGGTATGGAGAAATTGCGCGTACCAAATGGCGAAGCTGAACAACGGCTATTTTGCCGCGCCAAGCTGGTTCGGAAAGTTTATTTTGTAAATCCCGCGGGCCGAGTGGTTCACCAACGGCGACGGTAATATCAAAGTCAGTGGCCAGTTGCGTGGCCAAATCAAACACGTAGCGTTGCGCGCCTCCCCAGGCGCCTTGCGTGATAATGTAAAGTATTTTTTTACGCATAAAATGTTGACTTTTTTGGCTTTTTATAGGATACTATAGCTACTTACTTTAAGCAATTTTATGCGTATTTTGGTAACCGGCGGAGCGGGATTCATTGGGTCGCATTTGTGTGATCGGCTAATCCAGGATGGGCATGCTGTGCTGTGTGTTGATAATCTTTTTACCGGTTCGGAACGCAACGTTGCTCAATTGAGTAGTCGCCAAAATTTTTCGTTTATCCATCACGATATAGTTGATCCGCTGTATGTGGAAGGAGTGATTGATCAGATTTATAATCTGGCCTGTCCGGCTTCACCGGTGCAATATCAACAAAATCCGGTGCATACGATTAAAGCCAGTACGCTTGGCGTAATTAACATGCTTGGTTTGGCTCGCAAACACGGCGCGCGTATTTTGCAAACTTCCACTTCCGAAGTGTATGGCGAGCCGCAAGTGCATCCCCAGGTGGAAGAATATTACGGCAACGTTAATCCGGTTGGCCCCCGCGCTTGTTACGATGAAGGTAAGCGTTGCGCGGAAACGTTATTTTTTGATTATCATCGGATGCACGGCATGGAAATTAAGGTGGTTCGATTATTTAACGTGTATGGCCCACGCATGGGGTTTCATGACGGGCGGGTGGTGTCTAATTTTATTTTGCAGGCTTTGCAGGAAAAACCGTTGACGGTTGACGGGAACGGAACGCAAACACGTAGTTTTTGTTATATTGATGATTTGATTGATGGTTTGGTAAAAATGATGAATTCTCCGAGTGAGTTAATGGGGCCCATTAACTTGGGTAATCCTGTGGAAACAACTATTAACGAGTTTGGCAATCGGATTATCGAACTTACCGGCTCACCCAGTGCCCTTAGTTACTCTGGAATTTTCCGGGTAAACGATCCCATGCAACGCTGCCCCAACATCACCAAAGCCAAGGAGCTGCTGGGATGGAAACCCACGGTGCAACTGGAAGAAGGGCTTAAAAGAACCATTACAAATTTTCGTGAGCGACTGGCGGTATGAGTAAACAAAGAATTTTGATATTTTCCACCGCCTATCTTCCTTTTATTGGCGGAGCCGAAGTGGCCGTTAAAGAAATCACCGATCGATTAGGATCGGTGTTTGACTTTGAAATGGTCACTGCACGATTGGACTCAAAATTGCCTGTTACTCAACGACTCACTCATAATTTTGTGGTGCACCGTATTGGGGTTGGGAACCGGTTGGATAAATTACGACTCTATTTTGAGGGTGTCAAACAGGCGCGAACGTTGGGGAAGTTTAACGTGGTGTGGGCGGTTATGGCCAGTTACGCTGGCTTCGCGGCGTTACGCTATAAAAAGCAAAATCCGGCAGCGCGGTTTTTGCTCACCCTGCAAGAGGGGGACAGCAAGTGGCATATTTATAAGCGTGTCTGGTGGTGCTGGTGGTACTTTAAACAAATTTTTAAGCGGGCGGATCATATTCAAGCGATTAGCACCTATTTGGCCGCGTGGGCCAAACAGCTCGGCGCTACGTGCCCGATTACCGTGGTGCCAAACGGGGTGGATGTGAAGAGCTTTATTTTATCCGTCGAAGATAAACGCGTGCGTTACCGCGAATCACTCCGCGATGAATTGTGTTTACCAAAGAATGCCCCGGTAATTTTTTCAGCTTCACGGCTGGTACCGAAAAATGGCATTGGAGATTTAATTGGTAGCCTACTTTTTTTACCCGCGACTGTTCATTTGGTATTAGCTGGTGATGGAGCCCTGCGTGGTAGCCTAGGGGTTTTAGCGCGGCAAAGCAACGTTGCTGCTCGGGTTCATTTTTTGGGCCATCAGGACCCCGATAACTTGCCTGCTTTGTTGTGGGGCAGTGATGTGTTTTGCCGACCAAGTTTATCCGAAGGTTTGGGAAATTCATTTTTAGAAGCCTTGGCCGCCGGGGTGCCAGTGGTGGCCACACCAGTTGGGGGTATTCCGGATTTTTTGCAAGATGGGCAAACCGGACTATTTTGCGCGGTGAACAACCCCAAAGATATCGCCGAAAAAATAAAAATTATTTTGAGCGGCGACGCTCTGCGGGGACTCTTATTTGAAAATGGTAAAAAATTAATCAGTCAGAAATATTCCTGGGAGACGGTGGCTGCCCAGATGAAACAGATATTAGTATGAAGCTGCTTATTGCCGCGGACATTTTTCCACCAGAATCGGGCGGGCCGGCTACATATAGCGTGACGTTAGCCAATGAATTCGTGAAACAGGGGATTGAAGTGAAGATTGTTTCGTTGAATCCAGATTCGGATATTAGTAAAGTGAATTGTCCGGTCTATGCTGTGAGATTTAAAAATAAACTACTTCGCTATAAGCATTATTTGTGGCTTTTATTTAAGCATGCTCGGAATGTTGAGGTGCTGTACGCCATGGGTCCGGTCAACGCCGGTTTACCGGCGCTATTTGCCGCCCGTTTTTGGCGAAAGAAATTTGTAGTGAAAGTAGTGGGGGATTATGCCTGGGAACAGGGACAAGTGTTGGGGATTGTGAGCGATAGTATTGACGATTTTCAGGCCAAGCAGTATCCGGGGAAAATTGGTTTATTGCAGCGAATTGAACGATATGTTGTTAAGAGCACTGACTTGACTATAGTTCCTTCCAAGTATTTAAAAAGTATCGTTACGGGTTGGGGATCCTTAGAAAATAAGACCCACGTTATTTATAACGAGGTACCATTTGAACCCATGGAGGCGATTGCTCACTCGGGAGAACGTTGGGTGGTTTCAGTTGGGCGTTTGGTGCCCTGGAAGGGAATGGAAACCCTTATTGAAGCTATGGTAGGAGTTTGCAAGGTGATACCAGAAGCCAAATTGAAGATTATCGGTGACGGTCCAGAAATGAGTAACTTAAAATTAAAGATTAATAGTTTGCAATTAGAAAACGTTATAGAGTTAACCGGTAACTTGTCACATTCTAAAACACAAAAATATATTGCTTCAGCGGATGTTTTTGTTCTCAATAGTGCATACGAGGGTTTCTCGCACGTTTTGGTTGAGGCGCATAATCAAGGCGTGCCTGTTATAGCTAGTCGGGCGGGGGGTAATGAAGAAATTGTAGCGGGGGATGCTCTTTTTGAATATAATAATAAGACTGAAATTACAGAAAAAATTTGCCGTTATAGCGGTCTTCAAAAGGCAGGAAAGAAAAAACACAGTTTTGGAACAGGCCTTGTACCCGATACTAGGAAAGTATTAGAGCAAATATGCCGCAACTGATGATTAGCCTGGACAAAAAAATACTTGATCCGAATTCAACAGTTGCTCAACGGATGATTCAGCAGGGCTTACAGGATTCATTATTTATTGTGGTACCTGCTGTTTCAACTCAGCAGGTTCGTTTATCAACAACCGTACAAGTTTTAGGAGTAGGGGGTAGTAAATTTTTTCAGTTTTTTGGTATTATTAGTTCAGGACGTAAATTTCTTTTTGAACACCCCGAGATTACTGTCGTTACCTGCCAAGATCCATTTTTTACGGCCTTGGCAGCATTTTTTATTTGGAAACAGCCATTGGTTTTCGAAGTGCAAGTGCACGGGGATTTTTTTGGATCAAACTATTATCGTGCAGGCAGCTTGATGAATCGCGCGCGCTATTATTTGGGTAAATTTTTCATCCGATTGGCTAATCCTGTCCGTGTGGCGGGGGAACGGATTAAACAGAGTATTATTGCCACAGGAGTCGCTGAACACCGAATCGTGGCGCGCCCAGTTACCTTAGACCCCGAAGCCACGCCACACTTTAAACCACATTTTAATTTGCACGAGCGTTTTCCTGGTTATGAAAAAATTTTTGTTGCTTTAGGTCGGCTTGATCCGGTCAAGAATATTGCCTGGCTCATTCAACTCTTTCCTGAATTGCTTAAAACGCATCGTGGCACGCTTTTAGTGATTGTTGGTGATGGGGTGGAGCGTGCGGCTTTGGAATTGCTCGTCAAGCATTTTTGTCTGCGTGATAATATTGTTTTTACTGGGTGGGTTAACGACCCACTTAGTTACCTGGCGAGTAGTGATGGTCTTTTATTCCCGAGCCTTTCGGAGGGGTATGGCCTTGCCTTACTTGAGGCAAATGCGGTAGGATGTCCTATAGTTACGACAGATGTGGGTGTGGCTAATTTTGAACTTAACACCGGACCCGCCGTGCATATTGTCCCGATTAACGACCGGGCAGCATTCCTTAAGGCGGTATTTACTTTGTATAATTAACTGATGGTATGTCCGCCAAAAAAGCCTTGATTACCGGGATTTCTGGTCAGGATGGATCGTACTTAACCAAGCTGTTGCTCGATAAGGGCTACCGTGTTTTTGGTTTGGTGCGTCGTAGCGTGGACCGAAGCTTGAAGAATTTGGAAGACATGGGCGTGGTAGATAAAATTGAGTATGCCGATGGCGACTTGACCGATGAATGCTCGGTGATGAAAGCCGTTAAAAGCATCCGCCCCGACGAAGTATATAATCTGGGGGCGCAATCTTTTGTGGGAACTTCCTGGGATAATCCAATCCTAACTACCGAAGTGAATGCTTTAGGGCCGTTGAAGCTGTTGAACGCTCTGCGGTATTTTCATCCCACGGCCCGCTATTACCAGGCTTCAACCAGCGAAATGTTTGGCAACAGCCATGATAAAGGCCTGCAGACCGAACAAACACCGTTTCATCCGCGCAGCCCGTACGCAATTTCTAAATTGTATGGACATTGGATTACGATTAATTTCCGTGAGAGTTTTGGCATGTTCGCGGTCAGCGGTATTTTGTTTAATCATGAGTCACCCTTGCGCGGTCCGGAATTCGTGACGCGTAAAATTACAATGGGTGTCGCCAAGATCAAACACGGGCTGGCGAATGAAATTTTACTCGGCAACTTGGACTCAAAACGAGATTGGGGATTCGCCGGTGATTACGTGGAAGCAATGTGGCTGATGTTGCAGCAAAAAGAACCAAAAGATTTTTTAATTTCCACCGGCGAAACTCATTCCGTACGGGAATTTTTGGAATTAGCTTTTAAACGCGTGGGGATTACAGATTGGGAAAAGCACGTAAAGATTGATCCCAAGTTTATGCGGCCGGCCGACGTTTTTGCTTTGCATGGTCACAGCGCCTCGGCTGGCAAGGAGTTGGGTTGGAAGCCGAAGGTAAGTTTTGAAAAATTAGTTGAAATGATGGTTGATGCCGACCTGAAGCGCGTGGAAAACTCCGCGCGTGCCGACCGGGTGGTGGAAGCGATCATTTAGGGCGTATGCCGGCGGCGGATAAGAAAATTTTATTGCTCTGCCCACGATTTCCGTATCCCGAATCCGGCGCTTGCGAACAGGACCGGGCGGATGGCATTCGGCAGCTGGTTCGCCTAGGCTACACGGTAAACGTGGTCGGTAAGGTGTTTCCTTGGCAGGACACGCGCGTAATTAACACGACGTGGAGTGCTTTGGGTGTTGAAATTAACAATGTTCCGTACCGAGCCAAATCGAAACGTTTTTCACTTTCTCTTTTTTTAGAGAAATTTTTTTATATACTGAGAAACTTTCGCTATGCCGACGGCGCGGCGTATGAGTATGCTGATCCGGCGTTCAAAAGGTTGGTTGCTCAGAAACTCCGTGATTTTAAACCGGATATTGTTTGGGCGGATTATACGTATCTTTGGCCGCTTAATACATTAATTAAAGCAAGCGGTGCTAAACTGGTAGTGCGCTCGATAAATTTTGAACCCAAGCATTTTTTGGAGGAAGAAGGTCGTAGCTTATTAGCGTATATCAAGTTTTTACCCAAGTTGGCTGGTGAAATTAAAAGCGCCCGTGAAGCTGATGTGCTATTGAGCATGAATCCCCAAGAGCAAAGCAAGTACATCAAATGTGGCGCGCCCCGCGTAGTAAATTTGCCGTTGCGCAGCCTAGGGCGGGATTGGCCAATGCATATGCCGCGGGAACGCGAAGTGCTCAATGTTTTCTTTTTTGGATCAACCTACACGGTGTCGCATAACGCTCGGGCGTTGCGTTTTATTCTGCAAGAATTGGTTCCGGCAATGGAACGTCAGGCTCCCGGCAAGTTTTTTTTTCATATTTTTGGCGGTAAATTTCCCGATGAATTTAAACCATTATTAAAGCCAGGAGTCGTTGTTCATGGCTTTGTTGATGAACTTGAGACATTGCTGGCGGATCAGGATATCGCGCTCGCGCCGTCTTTTTTTGGAGCGGGAATGCAGCAGAAAGTTTTTGAGCCGCTCGTGCGCGGTTTCCCAACCATCACCAGCCCGCGTGGATTGGCGGGGTATCCTTTTGTGCCGGGTACGGAGGTGCTGTTGGCTCGAAATTTATCCGAATATATTGCGGCGTTGTTGCAATTGCAAGATTTAAGATTACGACGTAACTTAGGGTATAACGCGCGCGCAAAAAGCACGGCTTTATTTTCGGGGGCGTTGAGCGATACTATCGTAAAACAGGAATTAGCGCGATTATGTTAAAGTTTTTTTCACCTTTTCGTTTGAGTGTTGTTGGCTTGGTGATTTTTTTATTGATTCCTCGCCTGATTCTGTTAACCAACGGCCTGGACAGCCAGCGAATTTGGGACACTAATACCCCGGCTGCTTTTCAGTTTTTAGCGGCTCTTAAAGACAATCGCCTGGGTGAATTTTGGCGTTCGGGGCAGAAATATCCGCTGCTCGGTTCGTATTCGTTTGTTCCAGTCCTTGGTGCTTATTATACCGTAGAGAAAGTTCGCGGTATTTTTGCGGCGCCGATTGATTTTATGAAGGCGTATGCGCTCGGAGAAACAAACGTGTTTTTTTGGATTCGGTTGCAAATGCTGGTTTTGAACTTGGTGACAATCTTGCTTCTTTATCGTTTGACTAAACGGTTTACCGGAGCGTCGCGCCGGGCCGGACTATACGTCGTGCTTTTAGCAGCGGTTAATTTTTACGTAGCCTTTTTTTCGGTGATGCCGCGCATACATAGTTTTGCTTTTTTTGCCGTGACTCTGACGCTCTACGCTTCGCTCCAATTACTTGAAAAGAAAACTACTCGTAATTACTTACTGGCATTTGGCGCGGCGATTATCGCTGGGAGTGTTTCGCAGAGCGGTGTACCAGCCGTGCTTTTACCGATTGGAGCTCATTTTTATGATTCTGAGCAAAGCAAGTGGTTACTGCGAATTAATCGGCGTCTTGTTGCCAGCGGAATTGCCTATGCAGTGCTTACGGCTGTTTTGGGTTACCCGCGCACAGTGCTTTGGTTGGTGGATGCCACATTGCAGTTATTTTCAATGGTTATTTTGGGGGGTAATCATATTATTCCGTCGGTAACGTTCACTTGGGTACCGGTTTACTATTTACTCTCAACCGAATTTATCGCCGTGTGGCTGGGACTAGTGGCGATATTTTTTGCTATACGGCACTCTATTGTTCGGTCAGCCGAGCGTTTGCGCTTTGCCCCGGCAGATTGGTTGGCTTTGGGTCACGTGGTTGTTTTTTTTGGCGCATTTGGTTTTTCAAATATTTTTAGCGGCCGATTCATGCTGGCGGCAATGCCCTCGATGTTGTTTTTGGCAGCGCGCCTCATGATGCAGCTGGAACGTTGGCGCTGCGCGTGGTACCCGCTGGTTGTTTGTTTAGCCTTTCAGGGTTATGGAATTATTCAACTAAGCTCGGCGGCAGCAGGAGGGGACACGCGCGCGGACGCGGCGAGCTGGATATTAAACAACACTAAACCCACTGATCGATTGGCCACCACGCTTGACCCGGTATTTTTGGGGATTGTGCCAACTCCCGAAGCTGTGGGCGGGTACGCAGCGCCAATTTTGGGAGCCAATGAAAGTTTGGTAAAACAACATAATCTGATCGGGGATAAATCGCGTTTTTTGAGTTGGTTTAACGCTTCTTCTACTCCGGCAATAAAAGCCGACTTGCTTAGCTTTGACTACTTGATAGTGTCGGTAACTGATCGGAATGTATTTGTAACCGAGGCAGAACTGCACAACGCTCGTTTTAAATTGGTGCAGAGCTTTTATAACACGCCAGAGCGGAATGCGTTTGAGCAGTCATTTATTCCCTGGGATTTTATTACGCCCCGACCAAGCATCCCGCACCCGCTCGCTTTGCAACGCTTCAAGGCGTTTGGCCCAACTGTAGAGATTTATCAACGGATGCCGTAACGCTGTATGAAACTTTTGATACTTACCCAAAAAGTTGACCGATCAGATAGTAATCTTGGTTTTTTCCACGCTTGGCTTATTAAGCTTGCCGCGCAGTGCGAAAAATTGACGGTTATTTGCCTGCAAAAGGGTGAGTATAATTTACCGGCGAACGTAACTGTACTGTCGCTTGGCAAAGAGAATGGTGTTTCCCGGTTTACTTACGTGATCCGATTTTATCACTATATTTTTTCGCTGCGAGCAGAGTACGACGGAGTTTTTGTGCACATGAATCAGTTGTATGTGATTCTCGGCGGTTTTTTTTGGAAAATGTGGCATAAGAAAGTGTTGTTATGGTACGTGCACCGCTCCGTCACCTGGCAGCTGCGACTGGCCGAGAAGTTGGTAACGGCTATTTTTACCGCTTCGATAGAAAGTTTTCGTTTGCCAAGCGGCAAAGTCCAGGTGGTGGGGCATGGAATTGATACAGCAGTTTTTATCCCACCAACGGCCTATCCGCTTTTGCCGCCATTACGCCTGGTGACGGTTGGCCGGGTAACTAAGGCAAAGGATCTGGCCACCTTGATACGATCGGTTGCCCGCGTGGCCGAGCAGGTGCCTGCCGCGGGCTGTACCCTCACTATTATCGGCGAACCGGTCCGGGCAGATGATCGGGCCTATGCTCAAGGTCTGCATGAACTGGTTAAATCCCTCGGCGCGGAGAAAATTATTTTGTTTTATGGACGAGTGGTGCATCAAGAGCTACCACAATTGCTCGCTAGCCATCATTTGTTTATCCAGGCCAGCCAGACGGGGAGCGTGGATAAAGCAATTCTTGAACCCCTGGCCACAGGATTAACCGTAATAAGCTCTGGAGATGCGTTCCAGGGAGGGGTTGCGCAGGACGCTGGCATTGAAACCTATACCCCCCGAGATTATCAAGAATTAGCCCAAAAGATTGAAAAACTCTATAGCTCTGGTATACTGAACACACCCAATAAACAGGGTAGGGAATGGGTCAAAAAACATCATAATCTTGAGGTTTTGACCAAAAAAATCGTTGATTTTTTCATTTCCAAACCAGCCCGGCGTGATTAAATCCGTCGACAGGTCTTTGATTTTTATTAGCGTTTACATAACATATTTATTCAGTGCTGGTCGGGCAGTGGCAAGACTCCTTCCGGCAGTTAGTCTAGTTTATATCGTATGAAAAAAGTTACGATAGTTATTCCGGTGTATAACGAAGAAAAAACTATTGAAAAAATTCTCAAGAAGGTTTCTGAAGCAAATACGCTTGGTTTGGAAAAAGAGATTATCACGGTTAATGACTGTTCCAAGGATAATAGTCGTCAATTGCTCGAAAATTTGAAACAGCAGTACGGATTAAAAGTTTTCCATCAGGAAGTGAACATGGGTAAAGGGGCGGCGCTGCAGCGCGGGTTCCAGGAAGCGACTGGTGATATTGTCATTGTTCAGGACGCGGATTTGGAATACTCGCCCGATGAATATATAAATTTGTTGCAGCCAATTTTGGACGGCGACGCTGACGTGGTATATGGTTCGCGTTTTATTAGCGATCGTCCGCACCGTGTGCTCTTTTTTTGGCATTACGTGGCGAATAAAGGTTTAACGCTCCTGTCTAACATGTTCACCAATTTGAATCTTACGGACATGGAAACTTGTTATAAAGTATTCAAGCGAGATTTAATGAAACATTTCACTATCCGCGAGAATCGTTTCGGTTTTGAACCGGAACTAACGGCAAAATTGGCCCGTATTCCAGAAATACGCATTTATGAAGTCGGTATTTCGTATCGCGGCCGCAGCTATGCGGAGGGTAAAAAACTCAATTGGAAAGACGGTTTCCCAACCGTAAAGGCAATTATTAAGTATGGTCTTTTTAAAGGAAAATAAATTATTGACCGTAATTATCGCAGGCTCATTTGTGTTGAGCCTGTTTTATGCTTTTTATTTTCGGATTACCCCGGTAGTTGACGCGAAAGCCTACGATCGTATCGCCTGGAATTTAGTTCAAGGTAATGGATTTCGGGAGAATGCTGAAACTCCTTTTAGGTATGATTGGGCCATGCTCCGGGCCGGGCCGGGATATGAATTTCTGTTGGCCGGTGTTTATTTTGTTTTTGGGCATCGTTTTGAGCCGGTATGGGTGCTACAAGCGTTGTTGCACGCGCTAACGGCTTTGTTGGTGTACGCCATTGCCCGTGAGTTATTTGCGCAAAACGGCCGACAGGCTGGTTTGCTGGCTGCTGCCGCTATCGCGATAAGCCCGGATTTAATTGAAATTTCGGCCATGCTTATGACCGAAACACTCTATGTTTTTTGTACCGCACTAGCAGTGTATTTATTTTTGCGTCAATTTCGGCCCGGGACAGGATTGCTCGGAGCGCTCAGCGTGGGGACGGCCGTAGGGGTTGGCATTCTCACTCGCCCAACATTGGTGTTGTTTATTCCAATCATGGTCTTTTTTTACCTGAGTCGTAAAAAATATGTGGCCGCGGTGATGTTGGCAGTTTGCTCGGGGTTGATTTTATTGCCCTGGGTGCTGCGCAACTATTTGTTGTTTAATCAAATTATCACTACAACGCTTATCGGGTCGTATAATATCTGGCTGGGTAACACGCTTTTTTCCGACGGCGGGCAATACAACAGCACTGTTAATCCGTTGATTAGTTATGTTACCGAGCATGGTCTGGAAGGGCTAAAAAAGCACGCGAGCGGTGAATTTATGACTTTTTTATTGAGCCATCCGTTGGTGTTTATTAAATTATGCGCCATTCGAGTGGTGCGTTATTTTAGTCTTTTGCGCCCAATGGGATTTTGGTTTTATCAGGTTGGCGTTGGAAAGATTGCCATGGTAGGAAGTTCGCTAGTGTGGATCGCGGCATTGTTTATCAGCGGCTTTGCCGGGCTGGCCAAGCTCGTTCGCGAGAAAAATCAGACCGGATATTTTTTTGTCGCGCTGGCTCTGAGCGCTCCACTCCTGCTTTTTTTGACAGCCGTACAATCCCGTTATCGTTTTCAAATCTATCCGTTTTTGGCGGTGTCCGGGGCAGGGTTAATTGTTGCCTGGTGGCAACAGCGGCGGATTGCCTGGAAAGAAAGTTATTTCGTATTTCCGGTTTTGTTTTTATTGGTGATTAGCACAGTTGATTTATTGTCGAGCGTGCCGGTAATTTTAGCTCATCTAAAGTTATTTTAATTCCTTATTCAGTATGGAAACGCAGCAACAGAACGGATTTTGGTTTGGTAAACGGGTGTTGGTGACCGGGGGGGATGGATTTGTGGCTTCGCATTTAATTAATTATTTATCCACCCAGGGCGCTTTGCCGGTTATGACGGTTCGTCACCGCCGGCCCATGTTTACGCTTGAATTGATTAAAGATAAAAATTCCTCCGAAAAAGCAATGATGCCGGATATTGAGCAGTGCGACCTACTTGATTATGAGGCTCTGCGTCGAGTGTGCGATCGCCACCAGATTGACACCATTTTTCATTTGGCGGCATCGGCAATTGTCAGCGACGCGGCTAATTCGCCGGTGTCAACGATTGAGAACAACGTCATGGGGACTTTGAATATATTGGAAATCGCCCGGATTAATAAAATTCCGCGCGTGTTGATTGCTTCGACTGATAAATCGTATGGTGATCACTTAGATGATTCTTTGGAACCCTTACCGTATCGTGAAGGTTACGCGCTGCGCGGGATGGACGTGTATAGCGCTTCAAAGGTCTGTGCGGATATGTTGACACAAACGTATTCCTATCAGTTTAAAGTCCCAGCGATTGTGGTGAGATCCTCGAATATTTTTGGACCAGGTGACTTGAATTTTACTAGACTGATTCCACGTACGATTATGTGTTTGCTCGCCGGTAAAGCGCCGCTGATTAATCAAGGGAATGAAAAAGTTTTGCGTGAATACATCTATATCGATGACGTGGTTCGAGCGTATACTTTTTTGATGGAGAAGGTGAGTGAAATCTACGGCGCAGATAACTGCCACATGCCGCACCACGGATCAGCAACCTATGGGTGGACGGCGTTTAACGTTGGTAATTATACAGCTGCCGAAACTGCCGATCCGCAATCATGTGATTCAATTAAAAACGTGAGCGAAATTATTGAACTTTTGCGGAAAAAAATTACTGATATTCCGCCGGTAGTGAAAGCAAAGGCGGCTAATTTTATTGAAATCCCAGACCAATATCTGGATTGCTCAAAAATTATCAATCTCGGTTTTCGCCCCCACACCAGCTTTGCCGACGGATTACAGCGTTCGATTGATTGGTACCGCGAAAATTATAGCTATTTAGAAAAACGCGCGACGCGTTACGTGCACGCTTGATTGCCTGGTCGCGAAGCAGCTTAACCCACCGATATGTGCGGAATTAACGGCTTAACATTTGCAAATCCAGAGCTGATCGCGAAAATGAATCAGCTCACCGCTCACCGCGGTCCTGACCAGACCGCGGTTTTTACGTCTGAGGGTATTTCGTTAGGCCATAACCGCCTGGCCATTATTGATTTATCCCCGGCAGCCAACCAGCCGATTTGGGATTCCGAGCACCGAACGGCCATTATTTTGAATGGTGAGATTTATAATTATCGGGAGTTACGGGCGCAGCTAGCAAAAAAGTATACGTTTGTTTCACAGAGTGATACGGAAGTCATTTTATATGCCTACAAGGAGTATGGTCCGGAGTGCCTGACGAAATTGAACGGGATGTTTGCTTTGGCTATTTGGGATAATCAGACAAAAGAATTATTTTTGGCTCGCGACCCCATGGGCATTAAACCGCTGTGCTATTTTCAAGACCAGCGAGGCTTGTTTTTTTCTTCCGAGATTAAGGCGCTTCTGGCGGCTGGTGCCCCGCGAAAGGTGAATACTCAGGCTTTTAGCGCTTATTTTAATTTATTGTATATTCCCGAACCACAAACAATGTTTGAGGGGATATATAAGTTACCTGCCGGGCATTGGTTGCGGTTTAAGGGCGGACAGCGCACGATCCAGCGTTATTACGCGTTAAACAATTTTTTTGATTTTACTGATTACGTGCAGACGGTTAATCAGGTGAGGGGCCTATTTAAAGATAGCGTGCGGCGACAGTTGGTGTCTGATCGGCCGGTGGGCGTATTTTTGAGTGGTGGATTGGACTCCACAGCGGTGCTTGGCGCGGCTACCGAGTTTCATGGCCGAGGGATTAAAACTTTTTCGGTTAGTTTTAGCGACAATGTCGAGCCTGATAAATTTGCAGCCGATGCCCGGTTAGCTAAGCAGACGGCGGCGTATTATGGTAGTGATCATCAGGAATTAGTAATTGGAGCGGGTGATTTTAGCGAGCAGATCAATAATTTAGTATGGCATTTAGATGAGCCAAATTTTAACCCAACTGCAGGAGCGATGTTTTTACTGTCCCGCCTGGCAAAACAACACGTGGCGGTGGTGTTGGGTGGGGACGGGGGAGATGAATTATTTGGTGGGTACCCGCGGTATTATTATAGTCGATTGATTTCGGCATTTCAGCGGCTGCCAAGCGCGACCCAGCAGATTGGTCGTGGTCTGCTCTCTCTGGTCGGCAAAAAGGATTTTGCGGAGAAATTAGCTTTGCCCCCCGATGCGCGACGAGTATTGGCTTTTTTACTTCAAAAGCAACAAACGGTGCATAGTGTGATCCAGCCAAGTTACGCCGATGCTCGGGGCTTGGAGGTTGATTTTCAACAACGCTATTTTGGAGTATCATCCGCTGGCGTGAAGACAGATTTTGAAAAGCACTTTATGCATATTGATCGGCAAAGCTGGTTGGTAGACGAATCCCTCCTGCGCACTGATCGGATGACCATGGCGTTTGGATTAGAAGCGCGCGTGCCAATTTTAGATTATCGTTTGGTGGAATTGGCCTTGCGCATCCCCACGGCGTGGAAGTTTAGTTTGTGGCAACGACCCAACAAATTCCAAGGTAAACACATTTGGCGCGACGCGGTGCGTGAATACTTGCCAGAACATGTTTTGAACCAACCAAAGCGAGGATGGTTTACCCCCATGGCCAAGTGGGTTCGCGCGGATTTGCGTTTACTGGTAGAGGACATATTGCTTTCGGATCGGTTACCAACGGAATTTTTTAATCGGGTTGGGGTAGCCCGGATGTGGCAAGATCATCTGAGTAAAAAATACTATAATTTGAACATGCTTTGGGCGATCGTGATGTGGCAGTTATGGTACGAACGGTTCATTAAAAGTTCAAGTTAATTTTTTAAGTTTACTTTTGATTTTTCATGTGCAGTGTTTTACGATTTTAAGAGAGACCTGGAGAGGAAAGGATATCTATCGAGTGCTGATGAATCAGGCCTGCGCTGATTTTACGATGAAAGGATTGACTGTTGATGTTGGCAGTAGCACGCGGCTGGCCAGTTATCATCGATTTTTACAGAAAGACCCCGGTACGACGCTGGAGTGTTTAGATTTGGGTTTTGAAAGCACCGGAATTGGCGGCAAACGTATAGACTTAGAGCAGGATAAGCTGCCGTACGCCGATGGGGTGGTGGATAGCGTACTGATGTTTAATCTGTTGGAACATATTTATAACTACGATCAAGCGCTCCGTGAAGCAGCGCGAGTTTTAAAGCCGGGAGGGCAGTTGATTGGCGCGGTGCCGTTTTTAGTTAACTATCACCCTGATCCCCATGACTATTGGCGTTTTACGGGCGAGACATTACAAAATATTTTTACGCAAGCGGGCTTTAAGGATATTCAAGTTATTTCCTTTGGTTGTGGGCCATTCACGGCAGGTTGGTCGCATGTTGAGCAGGTAGTACCGCGGATTTTGAAAATTATCTTTTTACCACTTGTTTTGTTATTTGACGCGGCAGTATCGGCGCTTGTACCAAAGATGAATAAAGATCGGTTTAGCCTGGGTTTTTTATTTCATTGCCGAGCGCCTGCCGCGGGAGAAGCGCAGGCAAAATCCATACAGGTAGCTGGCGCCCAGGCCGCCTAAGAAGAAAATAATTCCAAGAAGTGGTACGCGCATCCGTGAGTAGCTGACACAGAGCGTTATAACGGCGTTAGCGAGTATGATTGATCCAAGCGCCAGGGCCACATAGTATTTTTTTTCTTTGTAGAGCGCGACCAAGCCGCCGACAACCAACAAAAGCATTGTTGCCCACACCATGTTGTCTAGGTAGGTTGCGAAACGCCCTAGGAAGCTTTGTTTTGTTCCTTTACGAATCATGTCGAGGATAGTGTCGTAGCGGCTGTCAAACCAAATTTTGGGCGCACAGAGTAATTGACTTACAACGATATTTTTTTGACCAATATGAGCAGTTACTTCGGCTGCCTTTTTTTTAATATTGGGATATTCGTTGGCGTTAAAACCAACCATTGCGCTGCCCACGCGACCTTTAGCATCAAATATCTGCGGGCCCTCTTCGAGGGATTTTTTTTCGGCTGGAGTACCAAAAATACTGATGACGTTATATTGATAGCTTGAGCTTAATGTTGGCGTGCCGAGCAAAGCGTAATTGCGGATCAACCAAGAGCTTATTAATAACATGAAACATGTTGCAAAAAGCAGGCACCCTTTCAGTTTTTTTGCTAACGGAACCTGTTGGTTGGAAATAAGCAGCAGTCCCAGCCCCGGAGTCCATAGCAAGCCGACCGGGCGAGCGAGGGTGGCAATTCCCAGGGCTACCCCCGCCACCGCTGAGCGCAACCAAAACCATTTGGCTGATTCCGTATTTGGTCGGCGTAAAAGCAGGTATAGGGATAGAAACATGAAAAAACCATAGAAGCTTTCACTCATGGTTTGAAGTGACAACATCCATTGGAGCGGTTCGATTAAGAACAAACCCGTGAAACAATAACCGATTTTTGGTCGCCCGTATTGATCAAATAGTTTAAACAGCATCCAGCCCGAGAGGAGGAGTAAAATTTGTTGAACAGCGATAATCAGCAGGCCGCTTTTATCAAAGAATTCTAGCGCGGCCAGAAATAAAGGGTAGCTTGGGGGCCGTAGTACCTGGGGGAGGTAAGGGGCATTTGGCGAGAGTGAAAACCCATGCCCAGCAAGAACATTCTGGCCAATCAGACGGTATTGTAAGGCATCTTGAATCGGTGAAATATCCAAGTGCTTAGTGGCTACAAAATATATGCTGGCGGCGTGCAGAATGGCCAAAAAACCAAAAAAAATTAGCCGAGGGTGGCGGCGTAAAAAACTGAATTTTTTTGAGGTGCCGCGTTCGATTGCGGCAGACGTTTCCATATCTTAATTAAGGTATTTTAGAGTTCGCTTTTTTTGGTGAATAAAATACGCAGCGCAAAAGGCGCGTAGCGGAAGCGTTTCCAGGTATTCATCTTGGATACCCCTTCGGTTCGTTTACGCCAAATTGAAGGAATTTCGATTGCTTTGTACCCAAGCCTCAGCGGCTTAAGCGTGGTTTCCATAGCTATCTCATGCAATTCTCCCCACCAGTGTACTTCTTTGAGCAATCGGGCGTTGAATATTTTAAACCCGTAGGTCAGGTCGTGTAGTTTGGTGAAATACAAAATGCGAAACACAATTTGGAAACCCCGATTCAAGACATAGGTAAGCGGATCGTATTTATACACAGCACCTCCTTTGATCCAACGGCTGGCCACGGCCAGATCGTAGCCCTGTTCGGCAGCTTTAATCATTTTTGGTACAGTTGCCAGATCCATTTCACCATCGGCATCGAGCATGAGCACATGACTGCCAGTGACTAGTGTAAACGCTTGGCGATAAGCGCGGCCAAGTCCAGGGTTTTCTTTTTGCGTGTAGTGACGCAGGAAGGGGTAGATTTTTTCCAGTTCCTGACAAATTTCAAAAGTACGCTGGCTGGAGCGCGGCGACACAATGATGATTATTTGGTGCAAAGCGCTGCTGTTCCCCGCTACCAGAGCGTGGACTGTTTTACGCAGCACCTCTTCTTCAGACCACACCGGAATTATTACCGAGAGTTTGATCATATAACACTTTTTTCTTACGATCAGCTTCAATTTTATGGGCGAGGTACCAGGTAACGGTTTTTTGCAGGCCGTCACGCAGTGTTTGTCGTGGTTCCCAGCCGAGTTTTGTTTTCATTTTCGTGACGTCAAGAATTTTTTTGAGCTGGCCATCTGGTTTGCTGGTGTTCCAGGTTATCTCTCCTTGGTAAACAACTACCTCGCGAATCATTTCGGCTAACTCCCGAACGCTACAACCATTAGTGGTGGTTAAGTTCATTGGTGCGCCATCATCGTATTTTTCGGTGGCGAGCACGATCCCGTTGGCCGCATCTTCAACATACAAAAAATTGCGAGTTGGCGCTCCGGTTCCCCACACTTCCACAAATGGCATTTTGTCCATTTTAGCTTCCACAAAACGCCTGATTAGCGCACCTACGACGTGCGAACTGCCAAAATCAAAATTATCGCCCGGGCCATACATGTTGGTGGGAATTAAAAAAATAGAGTGAAATCCGTATTGTTTTTTGTAAGCCCACGATTGAACAGATAAAATACGCTTCACGATGCCGTAATCAAGAGCGGTTTCATGGGGTGGTCCTGTCCAGAGATCTTCTTCGACTAAAATATCTTTATTCAGATATCCGGGGTAGGCGCAATCTGATCCGATGATGACAAATTTTGCTACTTTGTTAACACGCGCCGCTTCAATTAAATTCGTACTCATCATTAGATTTTCGTAGTAGATATTTCCTGGAAATTTTTCGTGGATAGCCATTCCGCCATAAAAGGCGGCACAATGGATAATAATGTCAAATTTTTGTTCAGCCAGGTATTTTTCGGTGGCTGCTTGACGGGTAAAATCAACTTCGCTACGGTGCGGTGTTACTATGGCGCCGGAGCGTGGCAGCAGCCGCTCTCGAATTTGGCTCCCCAGGAATCCGTTGCCACCAGTAATTAATATTTTTTTGTTTTGGAAAAAATTGGTCATAGCCTGGCTGCTTCTGAAATCATCCTCGAATAGAACTCATTTGGTGTTTTTACAAAATCCTTTTTGTAATTAGCCAATATAATGTGACCCTATATTACCTGTCATTCCCGCGAAAGCGGGAATCCAGACACTCACGTTTTTGTCTTACCATGATTGGATTCCCGCTTTCGTGGGAATGACAATTGGGAAAACTCTAAATAAGTTAGAGTCTCTATACTCTACCAGATTAGCCCGTGTCAGGCAACTGGCCTCGAGGCCCCGGAATAGCGCAAAAAAATGACAAACAAGACAAAAATTGCTAAGCTAAGAAGGTTAATTTAGACTATGCCTTTTGACCCACCTACACTGATTTACCTGGCCACAATCCGTCTGCCGACAGAAAAGGCCCACGGTCTCCAAATCATGAAGACGTGCGAGGCTTTAGCGGGTCGCGGGGTGGAGCTGCGGTTGCTGGTACCAAAGAGAAAAAATATTTTATCCGGTAGCGCTTTTGATTTTTACCAGATAAAGCAAAATTTTAAACTTGATTTTGTACCTTGCGTTGACGCGATTAATTGGCTGATTGGCCGATTTGGTTTTTGGTTGACTAATTGGAGTTTTTATCGCCAGGCAAAAAAATTTTTTACTCCTAACGCGTTGTTTTATACGCGTGATTTGCTGTTAGCGATGGCTTTGACCAGGGATCATAAGCCTTTTATCTATGAGATTCACAGTTTGCCTGAAAAAGCGAGTAAACACCATATCCGAGTCTGGCAAAGCGCGAGCGGAATTGTGGTGATCAGTGACGGATTGAAAAACCAGTTGATCGCCTGGGGTGTAAGTGAGAGTAAAATAACCGTGGCACGCGATGCGGTCGAGGTTGAGAAGTTCCAAATCGCGGAATCTAAACACGACTGCCGTCAGAAATTGAATTTACCGCTTGATGGGCAGATCGTCGTGTATACTGGGCATTTATACGCGTGGAAGGGAGCCGGAATTTTGGCGCAAGCGGCCACGATTTTGCCCCAGGCAACCCAAGTGTATTTGGTTGGTGGTACGAATGAGGATGTAGCTCGGTTTAAAACTTTATATACGGCGCCTAATTTGCACATTGTTGGCTGGCAACCCCACGCCCAGATGCCTTTTTGGAATAAAGCAGCCGATGTTTTGGTTATTCCCACCAGCGGCAAAGAAAAGATTGGCGCCGTCTATACTTCACCCATGAAATTATTTGAATATTTGGTCTCGGGGAATCCGATTGTCGCTTCGGCTATTCCGGCGTTGCAAGAAATATTAAGTGAAGATCGAGCGATTTTTTTTGTCCCCGATAACGCTCCGGACCTGGCTCGCGCTGTGCAACAGGCCCTTACAACACCGCCCCAGGCAAAAGCCGGGGATCTTAGTGAGTACTCGTGGGGACAACGAGCGATCATTATTGCTAATTTTATTAACACACTCAACCTTTAACGATAGCATTTTCTATGTGTGGTATCGCAGGCTTTGTAGGAGCGGGGGATAGGAGTGTGCTAGAAAAAATGACCACCACTATTAAGCATCGAGGGCCTGATGACGTGGGCTTCTTATTGCGCGAGAATGTCGGTTTTGGGCACCGGCGCTTGAGCATTATTGATTTAAGCCCGACCGGCCACCAGCCCATGGGCAGCGCTGATGGTCGAATACAAATGGTGTTCAACGGTGAAATCTATAATTTTTTGGAGTTAAAAAAAGATTTAATTGCCAAAGGGTATGCCTTTCGGGGCGGGAGCGATAGCGAAGTGATTATCGCTTTGTACCAGGAATACGGCACAGAATCATTCTGTAGGCTTAATGGCATGTTCGCGATTGCTCTCTATGATTTTAAGGATCGTGAGTTAGTGTTGGTGCGAGATCGGTTGGGTAAAAAACCTTTGTATTATAGCCAGATTGGCGGTGTGTTTTTGTTTGGCTCGGAATTGAAGGTTTTGTTAGAGCACCCGGCATTTGTTAAAAAATTGAATTTAGCTGCCGTTAACACTTATTTTGCGTGCGATTATATTCCCACACCAGCTACTATTTTTGAAGGCGTTTTTAAATTAGAGCCCGGCACCTATTTAAGTCTGAAGAGTGGCCATATCCAGAAGTATAAATTTTGGGATATCAGCTTTGATGCTGACCCTGAAGCAGTCCGTTTATCTAAGGAAGGCAAGGTAAATGAAATTTTTTCGGCGCTGGATGCACGCCTGGAATCAGCGGTACATAAGCGTTTGATGGCGGATGTTCCCTTAGGCGTTTTTTTAAGTGGGGGTATTGATAGTTCGACCGTGGCTTATTACGCACAAAAAAATAGCGTCCAGAAAATAAAAACTTTTTGTATTGGTTTTAAGGACCAAAGTTATGATGAAAGCTCTTATGCGCGCCAAGTAGCCAAGTTTTTGGGAACCGAGCATCACGAAGCGATTCTTGAGCCTAAGGAATGTCTGGAGCTTATACCCCGGCTAGCTGATTTGAGCGACGAGCCAGTGGCAGATTATTCTTTTATTCCGACGTATTTATTATCGCGTTTCACTCGACAGCACGTTACTGTTGCGCTTGGCGGGGACGGAGGGGACGAGCTATTTTTTGGGTATGGAACCATTGTGGCCGAACGAATCGCCCAGGCTGTACGTTTTTTCCCTGTGGCAACAGATATTGGTTTGATGCTATTGGGAATGCTGCCGGTTTCGCACGCTCGATTTAATACGCGTTTTAAACTGGAGCGATTTTTGGCTGGGCTTAATTCGCCAAAATTATATCGCCATCAGGCGTGGCTTGGCACGTTTGATGCCTCAGAGCGAAACAAATTATTTACCCGACAAGCGCAGCAACAATTGGCCAGCACAAATGGCTATACTCACCTGGATAATTATGGAATTACGACTAAAAATTTTCACCGGTTTAATGAATTGATTTACTTGTATTTACGGACGTATCTGATGGATCAGGTGTTGGTAAAAGTTGACCGCGCCAGCATGGCCAACTCTTTAGAAGTTCGAGCGCCATTTTTAGATTATGAATTCGTTGACTTCGTTAATTCACTTTCGTATACTTATAAAATTAAAGGTTTACAGACTAAATGGCTGCTCCGCAAGTTAATGCATGGTAAATTACCCCCCGAAATAATTCGGCGTCCCAAAGCTGGTTTTGGCATTCCGTTGTCGGATTGGTTAAGTGCTGAATTAAAGCCGCTGATGCTGGAATTATTAGCCCCGGAGAATCTCCGCCCAACCGGTCTGTTTAATCCCGATTATACCCAGGGGATTATTGCCCAGCACCTGGAGCGGCGCAAAGATTGCCGTAAGGAATTGTGGAATTTAATAACCTTTCAATTGTGGGCCAAAAAATGGCTGATTTAGTAGTTTGTATGCCGGAAATCTCGATTATTATCCCAATTTATAACGAACAAGCAATTTTGCATAAAGAAGTTTTAAGCATCGTCAGCGAGCTTAAAAATTTTTTGCCGCAGATAAACTACGAAATTATTTTGGTTGAAAATGGCAGCGTAGACGCGACCCGTTCAATCGCCGAGGGGCTAACACGATCTTACCCAACAATTCGTTTGGTACATTTACCGGCAGCCAGCTATGGCCGCGCGCTTAAGCATGGAATTAATGAAAGCCGGGGAGTGTATACGGTGCTGTTTAATATTGATTTTTGGGATGTGCCCTTTATCGTAAAGGCGCTCGAGATAATGCGCTACGGAAAAATGGATATGGTGGTTGGTTCCAAGACAATGAAGGGGGCGGAAGATACTAGGCCGTTTTTGCGCCGTCTGATTACGCAATTGTTCAATAAATTACTACGGTTAATCTTTGGCTTTACCGGTACGGACACGCATGGAATTAAACTTCTGCGTCAGGATAAAATTTTGCCGGTGGTGGCCGCCTGTCAGACGGAGCGCGAAATTTTTGATACCGAGTTCGTGTTGCGTTCGCAACGAATGGGTTTGCTTACGGCAGAAATCCCCGTCGTTTGCCAGGAAAAGAGAGCCACGGTGTATCACATTAGCAAACGGATACCTCGAACAATTAAAGATTTAATCGTGTTATTTTTTTCATTGCGCCGTTGATGTATGCCTTTGCTGATTGCTTGGAGTAAACAATGGTGGCCGGCAGTGCTCGCTGGGATTTTTTTTCTTGGCGCGGTTGCGTATGGTTTTCCCGACAGTCCTGCGCCATGGTTTGATCAAGGGATTAATTTGGGCATAGCCAAAACCTACGCCTTGGATGGCGTGTATAGCTTGGGGCTTGGGGCTGGAAAGGTGGTTGAAAACAGGCCGCTGATGATCAGCACCAATTACCCCCTGCTCGCTTGGATTACTCTGGGGTTTAAGCTTTTTGGTGTTGGTTTAGCGCAAGCTCAACTAGTAATGCTTGCTTTTTTAGTAGTTTTTTTGTTTGTCAGTTTTTTATTGGCTCGTCGGCTATTTGGCGGGCAATCGGCTTTTTTGGCCATAGGATTGACGGTTACTTTTCTACCTTTTTACGGGAACGGGTTAAGCGGGGGTTTAGGCGAAGTGCCAGGGTTGGCTTACCTATTTTTAGCTTTGTTATTTTTTGATCGCCGAGAATCCCCCGTGACTGCTCTGGCCGGGATTTTTTTTGGTCTGGCGATTACGACGAAAATTTTTTATTTATTGCTGCTGCTGCCAGTGCTGCTGGTGGAAATTATTTTTGCTTGGCGTGAACGTGTGGTCCCCTGGAAGCGGTGGTTTTGGTTGTCGGTGGGGATAGTGCTGCCCTTGATTATTTGGGTTCGAACTTTGTTGCCCGGGGGCTTTAGTTCAACTGGCTTGCAAGAGGCTCTGGCGTATTACCGCAACCCGTATCGCCTGGTAGAATCAACCTTCCTTAAAAATATTTTTTCCTTTGCTACCGAGAGCACTTTGGCGCACTTTGCCTTTTTAGGCGCGATTGTATACGGAGGTTTTTTTACGCAAAAAAGATGGCGAACCGTTCAGCGGGCTGAGTTGATTTTATTATTATTTGTTCCGTTGAATTTAATTTATTTCCTTAAAGGACCAGGCTGGTTCAGGTATTTATTCCCGGCGCATTTGGTTTTATTGGTTATGTCCCCGGGCATGCTCTCTGCGCTCATTGAGCGCTGGCGGCCTAAGCAAATTGCCGGTTGGTTGGTGATAGGAGTGCTGGGAATACTTATTGCCGCGCAGACAATTCATTTTTTTAGGCATCGTTCCGATAAACTTTATTATAATCCCGCCCCGCGCGCGCAGGCGGCCGAATTATCCGCGGAGATCCCGGCTACAGCTGATTTGTACCTCGTTGATCATCCCGAATTATGGTTTTTATTGCCGGGTACGGGCGCACGACAGTTTATTCATATGAATCCCTACACGGCTTTTGGAGATGATTTCTTTACTTTAGGCAATTATCCGCGTTATGTTGTGGTTGATCGGCCCGAGCAGGCTTTTAAAGAGGCGGACTATGCCATTTTTTCTAGGCGCTATGCACCATATAAGAATTTTGGCTTATATACAGTTTTTTTATTGCGTTAGTTTTTTATGAATACCTATACTTGGAAAATTTTTTTGTTTCGGAGCATTTCGTTTTTTCGCACCCACGCCTTTGGATTGCTATTAGCGGGAGCGGTTACGTTGGCGGTGAGCCTGCCTCCGGTTATTTGGCATTTTTCGACTGATTTCCGAGGCGTGGAGATGCTTAAAACTAACACCGAAGCGCACTATGTCGCTCAAGTACAGGAGGTATATGATGGCCACCCACGTTTGGGCAACACTTTTTTTCAAGGTCTAAAAAATTCTGATTACTTGTTTCCGCCACTATCTCCAAATTTGGTTGCTTTATTTGGCAAGCTTATTGGGGTAGGGGCAGTCGGCGCGGTTATTGTAGGGCGTTTTTTGTTTGTATTTTTGTTGGCTTTGGCAATTTACGGTTTCGCGTATCGTCTGTTTGGCAGCACTCGTTGGGCGGCGGTGGCAGCCCCGTTCATTATTTTGGGCTATGCGTTGTTTGATCCACACACGCTCTTGCGTTTATTTTCTTTTGGCCAAGGGGCTGGCGAGGCTACCTTCATTGATTATGGTCGGCCCATTAACCCCCAAATTAGTTCATTATTCTTTTTTGGGTATCTATATTTTTTCTGGCAGTTTTTGATTGTTCCATCTCGCCGTACCTTGTTGGGAGTGGTTTCGGCCGTATTGCTGGGCGCTAGTTTTTACGTGTACTTATTTACCTGGACTTATTTATTTACCCTCAATGGTTTTTTATTTTTATTATTTTTACTGCGTAAAGATTTTGAGAGTGTTAAACGAGTTGTGGCGGTTACTATTGCGGCCGCGGTACTTGGCATACCGTACGCATTTAATTTGTTGGCGGCTAGCCAGAATACCTGGTATGCCGAAACGGCAGTACGTTTTGGGTTTGTGGCTTCCCACGCGCCCAATATTAGCCGGTTGGTGCTTGGTTTAATAGTCGTTTATTTATTTGCGAAGTCTTTGCTCACCACGAAACAGCGTGTTTTTTTTGGGTCATTTTTTGTAACAGCGTTGGTGGTGGCCAATGAACAAATTATAACCGGTAAATATATTTTTAATCATCACTATCACTGGTATTACACCACACCGCTCGTGGCCCTAGGCGTACTCGCGTTTTTTGCTCAATGGTTTAAGGCCCATCCCGACAAAAAGCGGGTTGAAGTTTTGGCGGTAGCGCTGTTGGTTGCATTATTTTTTGTACAGGGAATCAAGGTGCAGGTTTTGTCGTATCAAGCATCCAAGGAATCAATGGTTGATGAGCAGCGTTACGCCCCAGTGATTGATTGGTTTAACCATGAAAGCCCCCTAGACAGCGTGATTTTTGCCCCCGCCCCGTTGCTACGTTTGCTTCCCGCGGTTACGCATAATAATGTGTACTATTACGGCACTGGTATCTACACTCTTGTTTCAAATGAACGGCTCATGGATACTTATTTGGCGCAGATCTATTTACAGCGTGTGCCACAAGTGGATATCCGTCTGTATCTAGACGAGCATCAGGCAGAAATTGCGGGGTGGGTGTTTGGGTACACTTTCAGTTTTCAGCCCGGAGTATGCAGCACCTGCGTGCCAGAGGATTTTTTGGATAAGGCCGCCGAACGTTACCGACAGCTTACTGACGCCAATTTTGCATCGTTTTTACTTAAATACCCTTTGGATTATATCGTGACCGATGAAAAAACCGACCCGGGTTGGAGAGTGGATCGGTTTGGTTTCGTTCCGGTTGCTAAATTCGGCACGCTGACTATTCATTCGGCCGCGGCTCTTCTTGCCGGGCCATAATAAACATATTGTCTCGTAAATTCAGCGGAATAGAGAGTCGGTTCAGCCGGCTTTTTTGTAGGTAATTAGATATTTTTCGCCAGATTGCCTGGTGGCGAATAGTATACATAATTTGGAAGATGTAAGCCGGTTGGAATTTTTTGCCAATATTTCCGATTTCAATCACGGTGAAGTCGTGTTTATTTAAGATCATCGACAGATTTTTGGGATTGAAAAGCCGGATGTGTTCGGGTGGAATAATTAAAGGCCAAAAACGCCCTAAAATTTTGGCGACGGCGCTCCCGGCATTTGGCATATTCATTACCACAATTCCACCCGGTTTAAGTAATTTGGTTATTTTGAGTAAGGTTAAATTGGGGTCGGGCAGGTGTTCAAATACGTCCCAGAGAGTTATAACATCGAACGAATGCGGAGCGAAGACGGCATTGTCTAGGGTACCGGTTTGCACCGCTAGCCCACGGCCCCGAGCGGCCGCAGCCGCGTAGTCGGAAATTTCTACTCCGGCCACCTGCCACCCCCGCTGTTTTGCTATGGTTAAAAAAGATCCGGTGGCAGCGCCGATGTCTAGAATACTGCCCTTGTTAGGATGTTTTGCTTCAATTTTATCTAAATATATTTGCAACGTGACATTTTCCGCTTGTTTGGTTTGCTCATAATCAACATAACCAAAGCCTTGCGTGGCGCCAGTAAAATAATCCGCGGAGTAGAGGGCGTTAAATTGATCAGGAAGTGGCGCGATAAAAATCAGCTGGCAAGCAACGCAGCGCCTTACTTTGCAGTTATTTTTGGTAAACCAGAAACGTGTATTCAGCGAGGCGCAAGCGGGACAAGGCAACGCGCCGCCTGGTTGCCAACGAATCAAATTCCAGGGCAGCAGCACTCCTTCCTGGATAATACGTAGGGAAATTTTTGATTCACCGCTGAGGCGACTTTTAAATAGGATGGGTAGTTCTACGATTCGTTTGCCGAGCTTCCAGATTTTGTATTTTAGATGCATTAAAAAGGCGTAACCAGAAGGATCGATTTCCGAAAAATTAATTTCGCGTAGCATCTTTGTGTTTAAGCACATGAATCCGCTGGTGCAATCGGTGATTGGCAGACCGGTAACCAAACGGCAATACCAGTTACCGCCACGGCTTAAAATTTTTCGCCATAGTTCCCAACCTTCAATGCCGCCTTCGCCTGTGTAGCGGGAGCCGATTACCAGGTCGTGATTAGCGCCCAGACGAATTAATTCTGGCAGGTACGACGGGTCATGCGATCCGTCTGCATCCACGGTACAGATGTGGGTAAATCGGCCCTCGGTTAAAATTTTGCTGAAAGCATCAGAATATGCCCGGCCCAAGCCTTCTTTTTTAGGTCGAGAATAAAGTATTAAACGAGGAAATTGCGCGGTAAGTTCAGTTACCGCCGCTGCTGTACCATCGGGTGAGTTATCGTCGATAACCATTACCGAAACGTGGGGAACGGTAGCAAAAATTTTAGGGATCACTGCCCGGATGTTTTCTTTTTCATTATACGTGGGCAGCAGAATTATCGTTTCCATGAGGATGCTTTATAAAAAATTTTGTTTAGCGAATATTTTTTGCGATGATCAGCAGTGTCGCAAATGGTCCGGTATTGAATAATCGAAAAGCCAACCAGATGCCCGTCAGGTAGGCAATACCCTGGCCTATCAGTAACATACAAAAGTGAAGAGTCGAGAGAGATAAAAGGGTTTTCCCCCAGAACAGATATGGCAGGCAGATTATCAAGCTCAGCAAGAGTGGGGTAATAATTTTTGCCAGCATATCACGGTACTTTATGAGCGTCAATTGAGTTAAAGAGCGTAAGTTTAGGCAAAAAACAGGCAACATCCCGACTAATAACGCGCCAGCCGCGCCATTGATGCCCCAGCGGACTGTGGCCGGGATAATCAGGCTGGCAGTGGTGCAAATTTTAACAATCGTGAACCCGGTTTGAGCGCGAGGTTTGCCTAACGCGTTGGAAAGAGCCAGTACCAAGTCGTTGATATTGCCAAGAAAAAAATAGAAAAGAAATATGGATAGCGCGCTAGCCATTGGCAGCCAGGGCGTACCCAGTACGATCGTGACTAGCTTGTTTCCAACAAAGAGGGTTAAGAGGCAAATTGGAATTAGAAAAAAACCGATAATATCTAAATTTTTTAAAAAACCGTCGGTAATTTTTTGTTTATCGGTTTGAATTTTGGCAAAGGCGGAAAAACTAATTTGGTTGAGCATCGGGCCTAAAAAACCAGGGGCTACCGCGGCCATGCTTTTGGCTTTACTGTAAAGCCCCAGGCTGCTTAGGGTGGTGAGGCGGGCCACACTCGTGCTCTCTAGCAAGCCGTAGAGCTGATCTAGCCAGCTTTGGCCGACGATCCATTTGCTGTAATGGAATAACTCCCGGAGAATATTGAGGTTAAAAGATAGCCGTGGACGATAGGGGTGTAAAAAGTAGGTGATAATTGTTTGAGTGAGATAATAGGCGAGTTGGGCAAAAAATAAAACCCAGTATGATGGCCAGAGTAACGCTCCCGCGATACTGACGATAATATAGGCAATTTCACGAACCAAATTACGGATAAAGATTTTTTTGAAATCTAACTCTTTGAATAAATAATTTTCTCCGATGTTGCCTAAATTTAGGATAAGCATGAAAATCCCGCCCAAGCTGATGGCTAAGATAGCCTGCTCCCCATGCAGGAAACCGGCTAGCCAAGGCCCAACGGCAAGCACCACCACGAAAATAGCCAGGCCTTTGAGCACGTGGATTGTCCAGAGCGGGTTGAGAAATTTTTTAATGTCCCCCTCTTTTTGAATGAGCGCGCTGGCAAAACCGGTATCGGCGGTGGCATCTAAAAAGCGGGGCAGCAGAATAACCAGTCCCATTATGCCAAAATCCTCCGGCTTCAAGAGTCTAGCCAAAATAAAAAACGAAACCAAACCAAGGCATTTTTGGATCACATATCCGAGTGAAAGCCATTTACCGCTCTGAATTGATTTTTTTAGCACGCCTTCGGGGGGCGCAATAGCGCTTGATTGCATTTTTTCTTTTCCTATATTAGTATGTTTAAGTATAGTCGGTACCCCCCGTAACGTCAATTTTAGTTTTACTACGGTATGGATAATTCTTCAGCTAATACTACACTGGAAAAATACCCGCAACAAATCGGTGTAGGCACTTGCATTATTAGTGAAAGGGCTCGCCGGTATGTTAATGATGTGCTAGACAGCGCGCGGTTGACCTATGGGCCATTTTCGCAGGCTTTTGAAAAGAAATTTGCCGAAGCACATAATTGTAAATTCGCCGTGTTGATGAATAGCGGTACGAGCGCGTTACGCGTGAGTATCGCGGCTTTAAAAGAAAAGCATGGTTGGCAAGATGGCGACGAAATTTTGATTCCCGCGATTACCTTTATTTGTGATGTCAACGTTATTACTTCGAATGGTTTGACGCCGGTGTTTGTTGATGTTGATCCGCTCCGATTCAGCATGGACCCAGCATTGGTGGCAAGCAAGCTAACCAGCCGCAGTCGCGCGATTATGCCAACGCATCTGTGTGGGCTTCCGGCCAACATGGAGGCGCTGATGAAGTTGGCCTGTGAGCGAGATTTACGGGTGATTGAAGATGCTTGCGAAGCGGCTTTTGCCCGTTATAATGATAAACCAGTAGGTAGTTTTGGCGATATTGGCTGTTACTCTACCTACCAGGCCCATATTGTGGCTACTGGGGTGGGGGGCCTGGCGCTGACTAATGACCCCGAAACGGCGGTTTTGCTACGCAGCCTTGCTAATCATGGCCGGGACGGTATTTATATCCAGATTGACGACGATAAAGGCAAAACCAAGCAAGAGCTGGAGCAGATTGTGAGCAAGCGGTTTACTTTTATCCGGCCAGGATTTAGCTTTCGAGTCACCGAGCTTGAAGCTGCTATTGGGCTGGCCCAATTGGAAGACGGTATGGAACCGGATTTATTGCGCCGCCAGCAAAACGCCGCGGCGCTTACCAAACGGCTAGAACGCCATGCCAGTATTTTACAATTGCCAACTGTGCCCGCTGACTCATCACATGTCTTTATGATGTACCCGTTGGTGGTTAGGCCGGGCTCAGGCGTGAGCCGCGATGAGTTGGTTAATTTTTTAGAAGAGTATAATATTGAAACTCGCAAGCTTTTGCCTATTTTAGACCAGCCCTTCATCATTAAGCGCTATGGTGATTTGGCGGCACGCTACCCCGTGGCGGATTCTTTGAACAAAGGAGCTTTTTATATCGGTTCCCACTCAGGAATAGGGGAGGAAGAAATCGAATACATCGGTAAGGTGTTTGACATTTTTTTTGCCAGCCGAAAATTGGCAACAACATGAGCGGTATTTATGGAAGAAAAATCGCGATTGCAACATAAAAAAATTTTGATTACTGGGGGAACCGGTTTTATTGGTAGTCATTTGGCTCGCCTGCTTAGCCCTACTAACGAGGTATGGGTAGCGGGACGCAGTGGCGAACAACCAAATTCGGCAGTACAATTTTTTAAGGGTGATATTCGTGAACAGGTTTTTTTTGAATTTGTCCGCAATGAAAATTTTGACGTTATTTTTCATTTGGCTGGTAACGCCAACCAGGCAAAGAGTTTAGAGGATCCCCGTTATGATTTAGAACACAATCTGCTGGCGACGTTTAATTTACTTGAAGTTTTGCGGCAGCTGCAAAAACCACCGCGTTTAATCAACGCTTCGTCGGTGACGGTGTATGGAGATAACGACGACGCTGTTCTCAATGAAGACACCTCGGTGCTTTTGCCGATTGTTAACTACGGGGCTTCAAAATTGGCGGCTGAACGATATTTGTACGCGTACGCACGACAATACGGGTTGCCAGCGATTACTCTGCGGCTTTTTTCTACCTATGGACCCGGGTTGCGTCGTCAAATGGTTTATGACTTTATCCGCAAGCTTTCGGTTAACCAGGATAGGTTGGAAATTATTGGAACTGGCAATGAGGCGCGAGACCTTACGTTTATTGTTGATCAGGTAAGTAACATTGTCCGGGTCGCCGAACAGGCGGATTTTAAAGGTGAAGCCTATAATTTGGCTTCGGGTTCTTTATATTCTACCCGTCAGGTAGCCGAATCTGTGGCTCGAGCGCTCGGCCTAACGCCGGAATTTATCTATACTGAAAAAGCACGAGTTTTTGACGCTCCGAGTTGGCTGGCAGATGTAAATAAAATTAAAAAATTTGGAGCCTCGACCCCGACTAAACTTGACCATGGCGTTGAACAGACCGTGCGTTGGTTTAAAAATGTAGGTTCCTGAGAGCATAACAGTTGCTATGTCACAGCCTAAAACAATTCTTTTTGGCGGCAGTGGTTTCCTGGGCCCAACTATTTTGGAGAAGTACCCTGATATTGTTTCGATTGGCCGACACGCTCCGCCAGATTATGTCGGAAACCAGCATATCAATTTGCCAGACTTCGATGATTTAAGCGTCCTAGACAATTTTGATTTTGATAAGGTTATTTTTTTGGTCGGCAGCTCTAACCACCATCTGATAAATAATCATGCCACCATGGGCCTTGATTATAATGTGTACCCGCTTAAGAAGGCGTTGCATTATTTTGCCAAACGCCAGTTAAAAAAATTTATTTGTTTTACCACTATTTTGTTATACGATGCCGAAAGAATGACCTTTCCGGTGGGCGAGGAGCAGCCGATCAACCCGTATATCAATGAGTATGTTTTTAGCAAATATCTTTCGGAGGAATTGGTACGTTTTTATGCCGAGAAAGTGCCAACTATTACGATCCGTTTTAGTAATATTTACGGCCCGACCAAGCTGATTCGCCCTGACGTGGTGCCGACCCTGATTCAAAAGGTGCTTTCTCCTAACCCGGTGACTGTTTGGAATACTAAGCCGATTAGGGATTTTTTGTATCTTGAAGACGCGGCCGAAGCGATTGTGCGGCTACTCGACACAGATTACACCGGGCCCGTCAATTTGGGAACAGGAGTAACGGTTAGTATCGGCCGGATTGCCGAAATTTTAGAAGAATTATCGGGTAAAAAAATTACCAATCTGGATCAAGCGGTCAACGGGCCAATGTTTTTTTGCTGTGATATCAGCAAGGTGACTAAACTGACCGACTGGAAACCGGCGCACACGATCGAAGAGGGATTAAAAAAAACGTATGAACGAATGAAGGGCTGGGCGGATGAGTGTCGGTGGTGGGAACAACCCAGTTCTAAATTTTAAATTTGAAAATGTCTATGAAGCGAATTTTGTTTCTGACCGAGACAATGAATCCGACTTCTGGTTGGGGCAGGATTGCTGACGAAATCAGCCGGCGGCTGCCTGACCATGGTTTTGAGCCGGTGGTGCTAACGGAAGACAGCTCGGGATACTTAGGCAAACCATTGTTGCGTAATTCACTGGCCTCGCTTAAATCAACGCTACTTAATAGTTGGGGCGTTCGCCCCTACGCCAAGGATGCTGTCTTGGTACACGCGCTTGATGCGTATCCGTATGGAATTATTGGCGCTTTGGCGACGCTGGGCACGCGGGTGCCGCTCGTTATGACTACGGTTGGCACCTACGCCATTATGCCGCTCGAGAATAAAAAAATCCGACCGTTTATGCTGTGGGCTTTTCGGCGAGCAAAAATGCTTTTTCCGATTGTTAATTTTACCATTGCAGAAATAGCCAAACGTGCTTCGGGGCTGCCTCCCCAAAAACGAGTGTTGCTCGGGGTAGACCCGAGCCGCTTCCAGCTCGCTCCAATCACGCCAGGCGCAGCAGCGCCAATTTTGTTGAGCGTGGGCGCTTTAAAAAAGCACAAAGGGTATCATTACGTGATACCGGCTTTGGCAATCGTGAAAAAAACCTGCCCTTTGATACGATATTGTATCGTCGGTGATACTTCGGATACGGCGTATATTGATTTTTTGAAAGGGGAAATTAAAAAATACGGCGTTGAACAGAACGTGCAAATTTTAGGTAAAATTCCGGAAGGCGAAGTATTGGATCTGTACGGGCGCTGTTTGGCGTTTGTGTTAATTCCAGAAAATCATCCGACTAATTTTGCGGGTTTCCACCTTACGTATCTGGAAGCAAATGCCATGGGCAAACCGGTCATTGGAGCGAAAGGATACGGATCGGAAGAAGCCGTCCAGGAAGGAAGAACTGGTTTTTTAATCACGCCGGAAAAGCCCGAAGAAATCGCGGCAGTTATCGGCCGCCTGATTGTTGAACCGGTTTTGCGAGCTGAGCTGCGTGAGTATTCGCGAGCTTGGGCCGAAGAACTGACGTGGGATAAAACGGTCGCCCAATATGCCGCGTATTACCGCGCGATACTTGGAGAATAATTTTTTAGAAGCAATATTTTATTTAAAACAGCCTGTCGAGGCGAAAGTATACTACCAGCCTATGCCCGAAGCGCCCGTACAACCCAAGCAGAATGACTGGAATTTTCAATGGGAGAATTTTTACGATGATTCTTTGTTTTTGTTTAAGGAATGGATTTTTCCGCATACTTTGGAAACCTTCCGGGGAAAGAGCGTGGTTGATTGCGGGTGCGGCGGAGGGCAACATATTAATTTTGTCGCCCCCTTTGCCCGTCGAATTATTGGCATTGACTTGAACACCACCGCAATCGCCCGTGAACACACCGAACAGCACAGCATTGTTTCGTTTGTGGAAGGGGATTTGGCCAGCGTGAGCCTGCCCGAACAGCATGACGTGGTTTATTGCATTGGCGTTTTACAACATACCACCAACCCGGACGCCACGTTCGCGAATATAAAAAAAATGGTCGCGTCGGGGGGGCGTTTAATGATCTGGTGTTATTCCAAAGAGGGTAACTGGCCTAATTGGCTTATTTTGGAACCCTTGAAACGTTGCTTTATCCTTAAATTACCTAAACGAGCATTACTGTATTTGGCTACGGCGCTGACCGCGCTTTTGTACCCTGTTATTTATACGCTGTATTTATTGCCGCTCAGGTTTTTGCCTTATTACGAATATTTTGGTAACTGGCGTAAATTATCGTTTGGACGGAATCGATTAAATGTCTTTGACAAACTGAACGCGCCCATCACTAATTTTATTACGCGAGTTCAAGTAGAACGTTGGTTTAATCAGGCTGAATTTTCGGATATCTTTATTGATCAGTATAAAGGAGTGAGTTGGCGTGCTTCGGGTGTTAAATTGTAAAAATATGCTTGCGGCATTTCGGAATTTCTATCAAGCCCAGCGCGTGCCAATTATTTTGTTCGTGACGGCATTTGTTTTTCACGCGGCCATGTCGGCTTATTTATACTATCGTTTTGGCGATTCGGTTTTATGGTTTCAAAATGAAGACGCGCAAGGGTACGTGGAATTGGCGCGTAACGTGCTTACCGGGCGAGGTTTTACCCATGACGGCGCTGCGCTCGCGATTCGTACCCCGGCGTGGCCGTTGATGCTATCTTTAGGTTTGCTTTTGCCCGGCTCCGCAACAGCAGCAATTTTATTTTTGCAGGTTGTATTGCTGGGGGCTTCGGGTATTATAATTTATAAAATAGGTGAGTTATTTTTTTCAAAATTTGCCGGGTTAATCGCCTCGACACTCTATATTGTTGAACCTTACTTAGCGATGAATACGGCTTTGGCAACCACTGAAGTTTTTTTTAATTTTGGTTTATTGATAACGGTGTATTGTTTTGGACGTTGGTATCTTCGGCGCGACTCCCAGGCTTGGCTGGCTGCTTCGGGGCTTTGGCTGGGACTTTGTATTCTTATTCGGCCAGTGGCCTTGTATCTGCCGTTTTTATTTTTGATTTTTATCATCATTCGCCTCCTGTATTTTAAAAAGAGCACTCTGTCATTACTGGTTAGTTTGTTTATCCTAAGCGCCACTACCACATTGGTGGTGGCGCCA
Source organism: Candidatus Magasanikiibacteriota bacterium (assembly GCA_023246715.1). Taxonomy (GTDB): domain Bacteria; phylum Patescibacteriota; class Patescibacteriia; order Magasanikbacterales; family GWA2-37-8; genus JAHFHZ01. The sequence goes on from JAHFHZ010000001.1 coordinate 82,450, forward strand.
TGGTCGATTCGCCAGTATATCCGTTTTGGTACTCCGCGCATTACCAATATTGACGCGATGTTATTATACTTTCGGGTGGCGCCGCTGGTTATCGGCGCTGAACAAGGCATTAGCTATAACGCGGCGATTCAGCAGTTGCACGGCGAATTGGAGCGTTCGGTTGAGCTTTATAATCCTGATGATTTAAATGCTAATTTTGTTCATTATGAATTCATGAGCGCAAGAGTGGCGGAATTGGTTCGTCAACGCCCAGATGTGGTAGCAAAAAGTTATTTGGCTTCAATGGTACCGGCCCTGTTTGGTACGGGTTACGAATATATGTTGGAAGAAGTGCTTGGTTTAGAGCGCGCCACGCAACGCCCCAGCTACTCCGCGCTGTTAGCTCGGGGAGATTTCGCTGCTTATTTTAGGGCTCTTCGCCAAATCGATATTTTTCAAGCTGTTTTATTAACTGGCGCGCTGTTGTGGATGGCTGCTTACGTATTTATTGTTTATTACGTAACCCGCAGGTTTGTTTGGAGAGAACGTTTTTTGAGTTTAGTGCTGCTCGGAGGCCTGCTTGGTTATTTTGTTTTTTTTGCGTTGGGCCCTGCCAGCCACGCCCGTTATCGCTTACCTACATTTCCGTGGTGGTTTCTACTTATTGGCGCCAGCCTTGATTTTATTAAGCAAAAGCGTATACTAGGCTCACGCAAAGAGGCTGCTTCTTTTGGCCTTAATAAGCCTTTTATCCCCGGCCAGACCCCTTAATTTATATGCAAAAAATTTCAGTTATTCTGCCTGCTTACAATGAAGAATTGGGGATTGCTAAAGTTCTTTCTCGGCTTAAGGAAGTTTTGGCTAACGCCCCAGATTCGGAAATACTGGTTGTTAATGATGGGTCAACAGACGCCACGGCCAGCATTGCCATGGCCCATGGAGCGCGGGTAATTTCTAATCCAACCAACATGGGTTATGGATTTTCGTTGAAGCGTGGTTTTGTGGCCGCGGTTAACGAATGCGTGGTGATTACCGATGCGGATGGCACGTATCCAATTGAGCGTTTGCCGGATTTAGTCGCTGAATTTGATAAGGGCTTGGATTTGGTGGTGGGCGCGCGCCAGGGTGCCAATTATTGGTCTAGTTGGACCAAGGGTTTTGCTCGTTTGTGCTTTAAATGGATGAGTCAATTTGTCGTGGGCAAGCGGATTCCCGATATTAATTCGGGTTTTAGAGTCATCCGCCGCAGCAAAATTGTGCCGGTTTTGAACGATCTTTCTAACGCTTTTTCATTTACCACCTCAATGACCTTGATTTTTTTCTTGAAGCATTATTTCATCCGTTATTTGCCAATTAGTTACGAACAAAGACAAGGTCGGTCTAAAGTGCACTACTTCCGCGATACATTAATCACCTTGCAGATTCTGGCCGATATTATCGCTCGCTATAACCCAATAAAATTATTTTTATTGCTGGCGTTGTTTCCTTTCGCGCTGATGTTGGTTTGTTTGGTTTTCGCGTTGGTTTGGGGGGTGTGGCTCTGGTTGCCACTGGCCTTTTTGGCCGGCTTTGGCGCGTTGTTGATTGTCGCGCTTGGTTTTATTGCCACAATTTTTAGACGCAATTAGGTATGGCTGGTTCGAAGGCGCGAGCGCAGCTTGGGGTGGGAGTTGATATCGAAGAAGTTACCCGATTTACAAAACGCTCTTCCCGGGCGTTTAAATTATTTTTAAAACGTTTGTTTACTGATCAAGAATTGACCTACTGTTTCGAGCGAACTCGGACAGCGGAGCATTTAGCGGCCCGTTTCGCCGCCAAAGAAGCAATTATTAAAGCGCTGGCAATACTTGGTTTTGCCCCTCCTGATTATCAGCAGATTGAAATTAGGATGAATGGAAAGTTGCCGACGGTTTGCCTGTATGATAGTTCTTTAAAGCCGTATCGTGTTTTAATCAGTTTGTCACATACTCGTACCTTGGCTATGGCTTTTGCAGTAATTACTGCCTAATCATATGGAAGAAATTATTCGACATGTTGAAATTAACAACCCTCAAAGCATTACTGATTATCGGCGATTGGCCCGAGAGCTGGTGGCTAACTTTGAATCATCTTGGCAGGGTGCTGTGGAATTGCGTTTAGCAGTGCTCGCGAGTTTTACCTTAAAAGGTTTGGCCGATATTTTGTTTGTGGAATGCGCTCGGCAAGGTATTAAAACTGAGGTATACCTGGGGGAATACAATCAGTACGCGCAAGAAATTTTGAATCCAACGAGCGGTTTGCATAGCTTTAAACCCTCGGCCGTGGTGCTATTTATAGATACTCAAGCGCTTTTGGGTGAAGCGTATTTCCGCCCCTACGGGAGTTTGCAGGCCGCCGACCGGCGTCTGCTTATTGATGAAAAACTTGCCGAAACGCAGCAGTACGTTCAAATACTTCGTGAACGAACGGGCGCGGTGGTGATCGTGCATAACGCCGAGGTTCCGGGCTACTCGCCGCTGGGTATTTTGGAAGCCAAACAAGAGTTTGGAATTGTTGAAGCCGTTGAATCTTTTAACCGCCGTCTGAATGAGTTTTACAAATCAGTCAGTGATGTTTTCGTATTTGATTATAATGCCTGGTGCTCGCGGTGGGGAAAAAGCAAGCTCGTTGATTATCCTTTGTATTATTTAGGAGATTTTCGTCTCGGATTAGAGCATTTGGCAGAATTGGCCCGGGCTTATTTACATTTTATCAAACCGCTCGCGGCAAAAATTAAAAAGTGTATCGTGCTAGATCTGGACAATACGCTCTGGGGAGGGGTAGTTGGAGAAGATGGGGTGGAAGCTCTCCGGCTTGGCCCAACCCCGGAAGGGCGGCCATTTTGGGAATTTCAAAAATATCTTTTAGCCCTTTTGGAGCGAGGAGTGATTCTGGCCATTAACAGTAAAAATAATCTCGAGGATGCCCTGCGCGTTTTGCGCGAGCATCCGCATATGATCTTGCGCGAACAACATTTTGCCGCTCTGGCAATCAATTGGAACGACAAAGCCACTAATTTAAAACAACTCGCCGAAGAACTCAATATCGGCTTAGATAGTCTGGTATTCATCGATGATGACGCGGCCAATCGAGCGCTTGTTCGGGAATCTTTGCCCCAGGTAGAAGTCGTGGAGCTCCCGAAAGATCCTAGCCGATACGCGTCGACCCTCAAGGATTTGAATTCTTTTCAGACCCTTAGTTTTACTACTGAAGACGCCGTTAAAGGAAAAATTTACGCTGCCGAGCGAGAACGCCGTGAATTTCAGAATGTTGCCAGCGACTTAAGCGGATTTTTACGCGGCCTCGGCATGGCTGTAACGGCGCGAGCGGCCGACGCCTTTTCTTTACCGCGTCTGGCGCAATTGACGCAAAAGACCAATCAGTTTAATCTAACCACGCGCCGCTATCGCGAAGAGCAGTTGGCTGAATTGGCCAATCGGCCAGATCGTTTGGTGCTTGGTGTTGAAGTAAAAGATCGTTTTGGTGATAACGGGTTGGTGGGAGTGGCGATAGTCGAGAAAACTCCTCAAGTTTGGAATATTGATACGTTTTTGTTGAGTTGTCGCGTAATTGGGCGGGGAGTGGAGCAAGCGTTGGTGGGTCTGCTAATCAACCGTGCCCGTGAAGCCGGTGTTGAGTTTTTAACGGGTGAGTTCATTGCCACTAGCAAAAATGCTCCGGCCAAAGATTTTTATGCCTTGAACGGTTTTAAATTGCAGTGGCAGCGAGATGGCGTGGAGAGCTGGCAATATGCGATCGAGCAGCCTTTTATAATTCCGGATTATCTTACTCTGGTAGAAAATTAATTGCAGTATGGAAAAATTATATTCGCTAGTAGCTAAGGTGTTAGACATTGAAGCGCTTACAATTACCCCTGAAACTTCACCGGATACTGTGGAAAATTGGGATTCATTTAACGGTTTAATGCTGGTTTCCGAGTTAGAGAATGTTTTTGGCGTTAAATTTACCATGGATGAAATTGTGGCAGTTAAAAAGGTGGGTGATATTACCGAGGCGTTGAAGCGCCACGGCGTTGAGTTGGAATAAGTATGCGTTTTCAGGATATCGTTATCGGGAGTGTGTGTCAATTTGAACGCCAAATCAATGTGGATGACGGGCTTTCTTTTGCCAAGCTCACCGGTGATACCAACCCCTTACATACCAGCGCTGAATTTGCTGAACAGTCGCCTTTTGGGCGAACAATCGTGCACGGCTTGTTGATTGGTGGTTTGTTTTCTACTTTAGTTGGTGTGCACTGCCCGGGTGATAATTGTTTATATGTCAGCCAGACTTTACAGTTTAAAGCGCCCGTTTTTTATGGAGACGTGGTAGTAATTCGCGGCATCGTGACCGATAAGCATGACAGTATTAGCATGGTCCGAATGAAGACAGAAGCCTTGGTGAATGGGGAAGTCAAAGTAACTGGCGAGGCGGTGGTAAAAGTGCTTTAATTTTTTGAATATATGTCTGAACAAAAAACAGTGGTGGTAATCGGAGGTAGCGGCGGGATTGGTCGGGCGATCGTAGACGTTTTGATGAAAGACGAGTTTATCGTTCACGCGACTTTTTTTAGCCAAGACGAGCTTCTACATAAAGCGAGCGGGGCAGATAGATTGTTCTGGCATAAATTAGACGCGACGGAGGCGGTGGCAGTTGCGGACTTGTGGAAGGTTATTTTGAAAACTTCGCCGACTATTAATGGGGTTGTTTTTGTCGCAACGCTGCCTACCGCATATCATCCCTTAATGAAACTGGATTGGAAAGATTTTACCGCGCATTTTAATGTTCAGGTCGGAACCTTTTTTCATACTCTGGCGGCTTTGCGCGAAAATTTGTCGGCAATCGGACCATGTCAGTTTATTCCGATTTTGACTGAGTACTGCCAAGGTCGACCCCCGGCTGGTTTAAGCGATTATGTTGCCGCTAAGATGGCTCTACAGGGTTTTGCTCGCACTATGGTGGCAGAGTTGGCCAAGTACGGTTGCCGGGTAAATATGATTTCGCCGGGGATTACGCTTACTGAATTAACCAGTTCGCTGCCACCTAAATTTTTAGAAATTGCCGCTGAACAGAATCCGCTCAAGCGACTAGCGCAGAGCACAGACGTGGCGGCCGTGGTGAAATTTTTATTATCTGAACAAGCGGCATACTTGAATGGCGTCAATATTCCGGTGAATGGTGGGTCGACAGTACAATAACTCATTTTGTCACGGGCTTATTTGTTATGCTTTTTAATTCACTTCAATTTTTGATTTTTTTCCCGGTTGTGACCGTGCTGTATTTTGCATTACAGCATCGATTTCGCTGGATTTTATTATTATTGTCGAGCTGCTATTTTTACATGGCGTTTGTTCCCAAGTATATCTTGATCCTGTTTGCGGTTATTTTGATTGATTACTTCATGGGGTTGGCGATCGCGCGGGAATCTAATCTGCAGAGAAAAAAGGCCTTTCTATTGATCAGCATTGTGGCCAACATAGGCATTTTGTTTGTTTTTAAATATTTTAATTTTTTTAACGCCAACTTTACTGCCCTGGCCGAAATGATTGGCTGGAATTATCCCATCAAACATTTAGCGCTTATTTTGCCCATTGGCTTGTCTTTCCATACTTTTCAGAGCCTGAGCTATATCATTGAAGTGTACCGCGGCAATTACCCGGCCGAGCGCCGTTTAGGCATTTATGGCCTGTACGTCTTATTTTTTCCGCAACTAGTGGCCGGCCCGATTGAGCGTCCACAGCATATTTTGCCCCAGCTGCATATTGAACAACGGTTTGATTTTACGCGTGTTGCTTCTGGGTTGCGCCTCATGCTGTGGGGTTTGTTCAAGAAAATTGTCATCGCCGATAATTTAGCGGTGGTTGTATCCCAGGTGTATGATTATCCGTCACAGTTTGCGGGAGCCCATTTTATCGTAGCTACCGTCGCTTTTTCCATTCAGCTTTTTTGTGATTTTTCGGGGTACTCGGATATTGCCATCGGCAGCGCGCGTGTTCTGGGTATTCGTTTAATGCAGAATTTTAACCGACCATATAGCGCGCCATCAATTACGGAATTTTGGAAGCGCTGGCATATTTCACTTACCAGCTGGTTTCGTGATTATGTCTATTTGCCGCTCGCGCGTTTCAAAGTAACTCCAATTTGGCTATATGCCGCGACGATTATTGTTTTTACCCTGAGTGGTTTATGGCATGGCGCTAACTGGACTTTTGTTGTTTGGGGGCTCTACCACGGAATCTATATGACTGTTTCTTTGGCTACGCGGAGGATTAGGGCGCGGATAGTTAAACTACTTCATCTTAATGCTTGGCCCCGATTACACCGAGCAATTCGAGTAGCCACAACTTTTTCGTTGGTCAGTATCTCGTTCATTTTTTTTCGAGCAACATCATTGTCCGATGCGTGGTATATGGTATCTCATTTGAGCGAAGGGTTAATGGCAACCTTTGGCTCATTGTTCAACCCGCTTAATCTTTCGGGTTTTATTGAATCCCTTGGCATTAGTCCTTTTACTTTTTTACAAGTACTGATTGCCGTGGCGCTGCTTACGACCGTTTATACTTTGAAAGCCAAGACAACAGCGTTTTTACGTTTTGATGCTGCTCCACCCTGGGTGCGTTGGAGTGTTTATAACGCGTTGATTATGTGGATTATATTTTTTGGTTACTTTGGCGAGCAACCGTTTATTTATTTTCAGTTCTAGCTATGCCCAGCTGGAAAACAATCCGTAGCGCGGTTGGCCAACTATGGCTGGTTTTTTTGGCCGGACTTTTATGTTTAGGGGTGGTAGAGGGGGCGCTCCGGCTTAAGAGTCGATGGGGGGAACAGCGTGGTTACCGGGTAACCCAGCCAAATGGTTTGGTCACGCTTGAGCCAGCTTTGGATACCCTTATTCGCGGCAGTACCGGCGAGTTGATTCATTTTAAAACTAATCACGAAGGGTTCGCGAGCGAAAATCACGCGGTGGTGGCTGCCACGGGCACTAAACGAATTGCTTTTTTAGGTAATTCTTTTACTCAGGGAACAGATGTTGATTACGAGAAAAAAATGACGACGCTTATTCAGCGTTTATATCCCAAAACCAGTGACGGCCAAAAAGTTGAAATAATGAATTTTGCCATTGGCGGCTATAGCATCGTTGAACAAATGGTGCTTTACAATGAATATGTACGCAAATATCGCCCAGCGGCCGTGATTCTAGTATCTTATGTGGGCTATGATTTTTCAACTAACCTTCGTTTTTTACCTGAACAAAAAATCATCCTGGAAGGCGATATTCAGGCCCTCACGGCTGCAACGGTGAAACAAGCCACGGATGCTTTTACCAAACAACAGCAAACACTCAAGAATCGACTGGTCGCGACATTCGAGGTGGTGCGGTTTTTGATCCGACTGACTCAGGAAAACCAAACGCTTAACACGGCCGCGGTTAACCTCGGGTTGCTTAAGCAACCATTTAGCGAGCAGGCTGCGAACTATTTGACTGACATTTGGGCTTATTTTAATCCTAATTCCGCGCCACACCGCGAAGTAATGGAATTTACGGCCGCGACGATTAAGCGTTTGCAAAGCCAGATAACCAGAGACGGGGCTTCTTTTGGTCTGGTGCTTATTCCAAGTTATTGGCAGGTTAACGAAAAATATATTGCACAGCTTAAGGCAAAGCACATCCCTTTGCAGCTCGACTTGCCGAACACTACCCTTAAAAAACAACTCAATAACGCATTGCCAATTTTAGATTTATCCACGCCGATTTATCGAGCATTGAACACGGAGCGTACCCCCATTTTTATTAAAGATATAGGCCATTTCACCGAGCAGGGCAATAGCTTGGCAGCGGAACAAATCGTTGAATTTTTGAAAGCCAATGAGTTTCAATTGCGGCTGAAACGCCCGGGCAAAAATTGACTTTCTGCCTTGTGACAGGTATATATCAGTACACAGCTAAACTATTTTTATGAAAGCCTGCATTTTTCTGCAAGGACAATATAGCAAACTCGGCCATGCTCTAGCGCGGGTTTTAAAAGAACAGCATGGCGTGACGGAATTTTGCGCCTATGTCTATTCATTGGGGGCTGCGGAATTCGTTCGCCAGGGCCAGTCGGACATTGCTTATAATCCGATTTTAGTTGACCATGAGCTCCACGAACGTTTTCGGGCTGAGCAGATTGATTTACAATTCCTTGAACGTTTCGAGCATGAGTATGGCACGCCGCATTTATGGAAGTATTTATATGCGGATCGAAAATTGCTTATGTCAATTGGGCCTAAGGAAGAAACAACCGCCGTAATTGATCCGTTGTATGAACACGATGATTTACTGCGTATTTTTCAGAGTCGCGCGCGAGCGATTGAAGAAATGTTGCTTAAAGAACGACCAGATTTTGTTTTTTTCTTTGCTATTGGTGCAATTGGCAACATGCTGGTATATCATGTGGCTAAAAAATTAGGTATTCGTATTTTTACGATTGATTTTCCGCGGATCGGGAATTGGATTTCACTTTCTTCGGATTACAATACGCTCACGGGGATTGAAGAGGGATTCAAATCTATCCGCGCTGGCCGTGATAACGAGCCAGTCCGGCAGAACGTGCGAAAATTCCTGACGGAGTTTCGCGCCACCGGTAATTTGAATTTAGAATATATTAAAATTGCCCAGCAGCTTAACCCGATGAAAGCGCCGTCATTTTTACATCCTAAACGGTTGCTCCGCACCTTTAAATACTTGATCACCCTCACCAGAAATTGGTTAAAGAATCGCCAGCTGTTTGTGTATGGTGAAACCCATCTGAACCCTTTGCGTTTTGTTTGGTATAACAGCATTCGTAAATTCCGCCGTGCCCGAGGATTGGATGACTTGTATACGCAGCCGGTAGCTGGCGAAGAATATGCTTTTTTCCCGTTGCATTATGAGCCGGAGCTATCAATTTTAGTGCTTTCGCCATTTTATTTTGATCAGCTTAACCTGATTCGGATAATTGCCCGGTCGTTGCCGGTACACATGAAGCTGTATGTGAAGGAACACCCCTCGATGATTTTCCGTCGTTCGCGTAAGTATTACAAAGACTTGCTCAAAATTCCAAATGTTCGCCTGGTGCCGCACACTATTAAAAGTTTTGAGTTAATTAAAAATTCTAAGTTGGTAACGGTAATTTCGAGTAGTGCTGGATGGGAGGCGTGTTTGCTTAAGAAGCCGCTCATTAGTTTTGGCGAAGTCTTCTATAACGCTTTGCCCTTTGTGCGGCGTTCACGTACGCCGGATGATTTGCCAGAGTTAATTAAGGATCGTTTGGAGCATTTTGATTACGATGAGAAGACGTTGGAAGATTTTTTGGTCGCCACGTTTGAGGAGTCTTTTCCGTTTGATTACGCTGGATTATGGTATCAGAATGACATTGCAGCTTTGATGAAAGACGCGGGGGTACAGGCCATTGCTCAGCGCGTCATGAAGCGCGTGAAAAGTTTAAACAGCCAGGCGGCTTAACGGCCCGCCAACGAGAATATAATCACTGTGCCACCGGTGCAAAGCGCGCCGAGCCAGTCCCGGCGGTAAAAATTTTTTCGTTCACCAAACACCAACAATCCGAGCACCACGCCACTCAATACGGTGAGCACGTCGTGCACGGAGAGTACGATAACCCCAGGGCCAAGTGAAAGCGCCCAGTAGGTGAGGCCAAGTGTAGTAACGGTAGTGCAGCCGAGGATCGGCAAGATCAGATAAGTAGTTTTTCTCAGTGGGGAAGCGCCGATAACTTGCGGCGCTTTTTTATTTTGTTTGCTAAACCAGGCGCTGATTAGTCGTATAAGAACAGTCGCGGCAAAAGCCGCTGGGTACCAGGAGGCAAGAAAAATATCCGTGGGGATTGCTTTGAGAGAAAAAAATTTTAAAAGGAAGTTTACCACTCCCCAAATCACCACGGCGCTACCAGCGTAGTATGCCCAGGCACCGTCCGCTTGCGCCTGCCCGGCAGGAGTTGTTTGGGGGCCGGAAGTGGCAAAACAGGTTAATGCCGCAAACGCCATTATTATGCCGGCAATGCGGAGCATCCCATTGGCGGTAGTGGGATTAAGCAGGGACCATTCGCCCAGAAAAATTGCGATGAGGACTATGCCTAGGACGGCTATTAGGGGGCGTGTTAACACGGAGCGCGTTAAATTGATCCGAATCGCTTTTAAAAAAAACCAAGCTCCTAGCGCATTTATCCCCGCCACGGAGGCTATTAGCAGTGAATTTTCCGAAAAAACCATTTCTTTCCGCACAGCCAGGTGATAGCCAACGGCGAGTATCGCGGCGGTGCCGAAGGCGCCGAGCGTGATTGAAACCGCAGGAAGACGGTTGGCAAGGTATTTTTGTATATACTGATGGGCGGCTTCTACCGTTATCAGTAGCCCAAGAGCTATCCAGAGCATAGGTTATTGTAAAAATAACGCCTTTTTGCTATAGTATTTACTTACCTAGCAAAAATAGCTACATATTGAAGATATTAGCTTAGTTTAGCAGAATTTATGGCTTTTGAATATCTGAAGGGAAAATCTATCCTGGTTACTGGTGGTACCGGCTCATTTGGGCAAGCTTTCGTGCGTACTTTGCTGACCCAGACCGAAGCGGCCCGTATCGTCATTTTTAGTCGCGATGAATTGAAGCAATCCCAGATGGAATCGGCTTTGAGCCAGTATGAGCCAAGACTGCGCTTTTTTATCGGTGACGTGCGCGATTTAGAGCGGCTCGAGCGTGCTTTTCGTGGTGTTGATTATGTGGTCCACGCCGCGGCTCTCAAGCAGGTGCCTATTTTGGAATACAATCCGTTTGAAGCGGTGAAGACTAATATTCTTGGCACCCAGAACGTGATCAACGCCGCGATTAATCAAAATGTTAAAAAAGTTGTTTTAGTTTCTACCGACAAAGCGGCGAACCCTGCTAATTTGTATGGGGCAACTAAATTATGCGCCGAGCGCCTGATGATGAGCGCGAATAGCTTTGCCCCCACTGGCCCCCGATTTGGCATTGTGCGTTATGGAAACGTGATTGGTAGCCGTGGCAGCATCGTGCAGGTCATTCGTCATCAAAGCCAAAAAGGTGTTGTCACGCTAACGCACGAGGAAATGACCCGTTTTTGGATCACGCTGGAGCAGGGAATTGAATTGGTTCTGCGAGCCCTGGAAGAAATGCATGGTGGTGAGATTTTTGTTCCCAAAGTCCCGAGCATGAAAGTAAAGGATTTTATCCGTGTTTTGGCACCGGACGCGGAAATTAAACTGGTGGGCATTCGGCCGGGCGAAAAATTGCACGAAGTGCTGGTTACCCCCGAAGAAGCCCGTCACACCAAAGAAATGGAGACACATTACGTTATTTTACCCGAACACGCCCACTGGCCGCATCATGAACATTATCAAGGAAAGCAAAATGTCGGAGATGATTTCTTTTTTTCCAGCCACACTAATCCGCAATGGCTTGAAAAAGAATCGCTTGAAGCTATGTTAAAAAATTTGTAATGGATACTTCCGCCCACAAACGAATCTTGATTACGGGCGCAAGCGGCCTGCTTGGGGCCAATCTCTTGTACTTATTTCCCAAGCAATGGTCGTTGACCGGCCTTGTCCATAATCACCTTCTCCGGAGCAGCGCGCCGGAGATTGTTTTTTTACCGGTCGATATTACGCAGCCGGATTTTTTGCGTTGGCTACGGCAACAGGGCGCGTTCGACGTGATTATGCACTGCGCCGCGCTTACGAGTGTTGAAGCGTGCGAGCAAGACCAGGCTCAAGCCGACCGTTTGCATGTTGAAGCGACCCGTCAGTTGGCTCAATTCTCGGCTGAGCAGAATGCTCATTTTATTTATATCTCCACAGATCATATTTTTGGGGGTGGTGAGGGGAATTACGCCGAAGATGCCTTGCCGGAACCCCGTAATTATTACGCCCAGAGCAAGCTCAAAGGCGAACAGGCGGTGCTGGCCGGAGGCGGGCATTCAACGATTATTCGAACTAATTTTTTTGGTTTTAATTTTCAACCTAAACATGATATTGCGGGCTGGATGATGGAGGCGCTGAACAAGCGCCAACCCCGTACTCTTTTTACAGACGTTTTTTTTTCGCCTATATTGGTCAATTTTTTGGCGGAAGCAATTTCCGCGGTTATTGAAAAAGGTATTTATGGAATCATTAATATCGCCGGTAGTGATGGTTGTTCTAAATACGACTTTGGAATCAAATTGACCAAAGCGTTTAATTTGGACAATTCTGTCTTTGCGCCTGGCCTGGTTGATGAAGCCGAACAGCTTGTTGCTCGGCCAAAGAATATGACGCTTAATACCAGTCGAGCAAGCCAGGTTTTGGAGTACACGCTTCCGACAGTTGACGTTTCGATTGCGCGATATAAAGCTCTAGCCGATCAGGGCTACCAAGCGAGCTTGCGAGAGGCCTTTAGCGCAGGCTGATTTTATTGACAAAATCCTAAAAAATAGGCTAAAATAAGATCGGTTTCTAAGGCTGTTTTCTTTATGGTTAAGCAAAATATCGTCGTCGCGACCATCCGCCCCTGGAACATTGAACGGTTCGCCCGTTGGGTTCCGCCGGAAGGCTATGAAGCCCAGTTGATTTCGGATAAGGGTTCTTTGACACTATCGGCACTCACTCAATTGGCGCCACGGTATGTTTTTTTTCCACACTGGTCATGGATTATTCCAACAGAAATTTTGAATAATTTTGAATGCGTGCTGTTTCACATGACCAATCTGCCGTTTGGCCGTGGAGGTAGCCCAATGCAGAATCTGATTGAACAAGGGATTTATCAAACCAAAATTTCAGCCATCCGGGTTGCTGATGGGTTGGATGAAGGGCCGGTGTACTTGAAGCGCTCTTTGGATTTATCAACCGGTTCGGCTCAGCAACTGTTTGAAAAAATGGCTGATGAAATTTTTGTCATGATGACCGAAATTACCACTACTCAACCGCAACCGGTTGAGCAAAGCGGCGAGCCCACTTTTTTTAAACGGCGTACCCCGGAACAAAGCCAAATTACCCCCGGTCTATCGGGTCGAAAATTGTACGATTTTATCCGTATGCTGGATGCCGAAGGTTACCCGCGAGCTTTCGCACATGTTGGCGACGTTCGTGTTGAATTTAGTGGCGCCGAGTTGTTGGATAATGAACAGGTGGCAGCCCGAGCGATTTTTAAATCCATTGATCCTATTGTTTAATGTTATGACTATTCATCAGCCAAAAAATATTCTGGTTGTGGCCGCTCACCCCGACGATGAAATTTTGGGTTGCGGGGCGATGATCGCCAAACATATCGCGCAAGGTGACCAAGTAACGGTGCTGATTTTAGGCGAGGGAATTTTGGCGCGCAAGGAAATGATCGGGGCAAACTTAGCCGAGGGGCAATGCCAGCTCAATAAGCTTTGGGATGATGCCCGCGAAGTGCATCGTTTTTTGGGGGTTAAGGAACTCGTACTGCATAATTTTCCAGATCTTAAATTCAGCACGGTACCACACTTAGACATGGTGCACGTGATTGAAGCGGTGCGGGACCGTTGCCGCCCGTCAATTATTTACACGCACCACCATGGCGACGCTAATATGGATCATCAGACCGTTTCCAACACCATGCAGGCTGTTTGCCGCGCTTTGCCAGACTCTACTATCGAGGCGGTTTATGCCTTTGAAATTGCTTCCTCGACCGAATGGAATTTTCGTCACGATCGGCAATTCCGCCCGAATGTTTATTTCGACATTTCGGGGGGCTTTTTAGAAAAAAAATTACAAGCGTTGGAATTGTACCGTTCGGAAATCCGCGATTTCCCACACCCGCGCTCCCGCGGGTACTTGGAGGCGCTTGCCACAGTACGCGGCGGCCAGGCTGGCTTTATGGAGGCAGAAGCTTTTGAACTTGTTTACCAGAAGCAGAAGTAATTTTTCTTGCATATGTATATTTTAGGCCTGCATCATGATACCGACACGGGAGCCGTCTTGCTCAAAGACGGTCAGGCTGTTTTTGCTATTAACGAGGAGCGTTTAAGCCGCGTCAAGTTAGATGAATCTTTTCCCGAACGTAGCATTCAGGCCACCTTGGCGTACGCGGGCATTACGCTTAGCGATATTGACGTGGTGAGCTTTGGCTGGCATAGCGGATTTCCGTATGAAGAACATTTAACCGGGTATGTTTCGCGTTGCGTGGATATTGCCGAAGGAAGCGCAGAAGCAAAAAAAATTATGCTGGAGCGGGTGGCGGTGGAAATCAGCCAGGACGTGCCGAAAAAAAGATTCTTTGATGAACAGATGAAGCGTTTGGGATTGACGGCTAAAATGGAATATTTTGACCATCATCGCAGCCACGCGTCGTGCGCGTTTTATCCCTCGCCGTTTGACGAAGCGCTCGTGGTAACGCTTGATGCCCGTGGCAATTTTAGGAGCGGAGCCGTTTTTCACGGTAAAGGTTCGGAAATGAAAGAGATCTCGTGTAATTATTCGTTTGATAGCCTGGGGTTTTTGTACGGACAAATTACGGATTATTTGGGATTCAAGCCGCACCGGCACGAGGGTAAAATTACTGGTTTGGCCGCTTATGGCGACCCAGAAAAATGTTTGCCGATCATGCGAGAAATGATTAAAGTCAAAGATGGCAAAATATACGGTGTGATTGGTAAGTACTATAAGCCTTTTTATACGCAACATCTGGTAGCTTTGAAACAGGCCCTGGCCCCGCATTCACGCGAAGATATCGCGGCGGCCGTGCAACGCCACCTTGAAGATGTTACTTGCGAATATATTGAGTATTACGTTAAAACTACCGGGCTCACCAAAATTGCGGCAGCGGGCGGTGTGTTTGCCAACGTGAAATTAAACCAGCGAATCCGGGCGATTCCCGGAGTGGAGGATTTGTATGTCTTTCCACAAATGGGAGATGGCGGTTTGGCCATGGGCGCGGCGCTGTTGAGTTGGCATGCTCGGAGCGCCGAGCGCAAAGCCTTGGCCAACGTTTATTTGGGACCGGAATGGACCAACGGACAGATTGAGGAAGCCGTGGCCAAGCATACTGGCAAGTTGCAAATTACTCAGTTTGCTTCCAATCAGGAGTGCGCGGGCCGCGTGGTAGAATTGCTCAAAAAAGATTCCATCATCGGCTTGTTCCAGGGCCGGATGGAGTATGGGCCCAGGGCCTTGGGCAATCGGACTATTTTGTATCACGCCAACGACCGATCGGTGAATGATTGGCTTAATAAGCGTTTGAACCGGACGGAGTTTATGCCGTTCGCGCCGGTGACTATTAAGGAATTAGCCCCCCGTTGTTTTATGGGCTGGAAACCGGAACACGTTACCACGACATTTATGACTGAGTGCTATGATTGCACCGATGAAATGAAGCAGAACGCCCCAGCGGTGGTGCACGTGGACGGCACGGCCCGTCCGCAGATTATTGCTCGGGAAGATAATCCTTTTTATTACGACGTTATTAAGGGTTGGAACGCGGCTACTGGCGGGCTGTGTTTGATTAACACCAGCTTTAACGAGCACGAGCACCCAATCGTTTGTTCGATTGATGACGCGTTAAACAGCTTGCTTGGCAACAACGTGGACTGCGTGGTGGCTAATGGCCGGTATCTTATTCAGCCCATTTAAGATTACCATATGCGGCTTAGTGATTTGCGCCCGATGATTCAAACTTCCCGGTTAGGTCTACGCAAATTGACCCTTGAAGACGCCAATGAGCGGTATGTTGGCTGGTTGAATGACCCTGAGGTAAACGTCTACTTGGAAACGCGAACCGCCACGGTACAGGGTATCCGCGATTATATTGATAAAAAATCAAGTAGCGATACAGCTTTGCTGCTTGGTATTTATTGGCAACAGAATGATGACTTTATTGGTACGGTGAAACTGGAACCGATTGATTTTGCCACTGGAGTGGCGACAATGGGTATTTTGATTGGCGATAAAGTTTATTGGGGCAAGGGGGTAGCTACCGAAGTGGTGAATGCTATTACTGAGTATGCTTTTAATAGCTTGGGCCTTTCTGAAGTGAATTTAGGGGTACTCGGCGCGAACTTGCCAGCTATCCGGGTCTATGAAAAGTGTGGTTTTGCTACGTATCAAGTTGACAAAAATGCCCGACAACACGGCGACGCCACGTACGATCAGGTGTGGATGCGGCGTAACAAATAATTTATAAATTAGTTTGCTTATGAACTTGGTGGCAAATATATTGCTGGTTGGTTTCGGCTCTATCGGGCGGCGGCATTATGCCAACCTGCTTGCTTTGGGGCATACTGCAATCAGCGTGGTTGATCCGGATGATTCGCGATTTATCGATCAACCCGGCGTACGCCGTTTTAACCAAGAATTAAGCGAACAAAATTTAGCTCAATTTAACATCGTGTTTATTTGTAATCCGACGAGCGCCCATATCCCGGTAGCGCTCCTGGCCGCCCGGGCGGGCTGTCATTTATTTATTGAGAAGCCATTGTCGCACACGCTGGAGGGTGCCCGGGAGCTTGCCCTGCTCGCCATAAAGCAAAAATTGATTACTATGGTTGGCTGCAATCTGCGTTTTGACCCGGCGATTTCTAAAATGAAAGAGCTGTGCGCGGCTGGCGCGGCGGGTAAAATTTTAGCAGTGTATTTGGAATATGGCCGGTATTTGCCGTATCAACGTCCAACGGTTGATTATAGGACTGTCTATGCTGGTAAAAAAGCGATGGGCGGCGGAGTTTTATTGGATGATATCCACGATTTTGATTTATTAACGTGGTTTTCCGACCAGGCGTCGCTTGAAAAGATACAAATCTTTAAAGCCCATGTAAGTAATTTGGAAATTGACGTGGAAGATATTGCGAACGTGGTGGTGCAGTTTGAAAATGGCATTATCGGGAGCATCCGTTGTGACTATCTGCAACAATATAAACACCGCAATTTAAAGATTATCGGCGAGAAAGCGAATTTGGTTTGGGAATTCCGCGAGAATAAAATTTGGGGGGAGTACTATGATCAAGGTACGGAGCGTCGTGATTTACTCGCTGCGTTCGAGCAGGCTGATCCAAATAAAATGTATCAGGACGAACTTAATTATTTTTTAAGCTGTGTTCAAGATAAAAAAGAAACCTTTCATGGCGTGAGCGATGCAGCGGCCGAAATTGAATCTTTACTTACCGCGAAGCTATGACGCTCAATATTTTTATTCAGGCGCGGATGGGTTCCACGCGCTTGCCTGGCAAAATGCTGGCTTTAATTGCGGATAAAACTGTTCTGCAGGTTTTAGTAGAGCGGTTGCGGCGTGTAAATGGCCGCCCACAGATTATCCTGGCAACGAGCAGCTCGCCCGAGAACGATGTTTTAGAGTCAGAAGCGAGGCGTTTGGGAATTGCTGCTTTTCGCGGCGCGGAAGAAAATATTTTAGACCGTTTATACAAGGCCAGCCAAGAATTTCCTGCGGATTTATTGGCTAGGGTAACTGGTGATTGTCCGTTGATTGATTCCGCGCTTATTGATGAAGGGCGACAAGTTTTGGAGCGAGGCGGCTACGATATGGTGAGTAACGTGCGCGTACGCTCTTATCCCGACGGGCTTGATTTTGAATTGTTTAAACCGGCGGCTTTGGAGCGAGCGTGGCAGGCCGAACAGGCTGACGAACGCGGAGGAGACGTTTTTATTAATCCCACTCAGTATATTCACCACCAGCCGAATTTTAAGGAGCATGATTTAGTGCATGAACCGAACCTTGGCGAATTACGCTTGACGCTCGACCATCCTGAAGACCTGGAAGTCATCCGGCAGGTTTACGCCGGGCTGGCGCACAACGAGGAATTTGGTTTACAGGAGATCGTTGCTTTCCTGCAGGCAAACCCCCACATTGTAGAACTTAATAAAAAATACGTTCAATTGGATTACGGCTTGAGTCCAGCTGTAGGGGTGACCACTTAATTGCCACCCAGCTTTCTTGCCTTATTCCCCGGCCGCAGTATAATAGTTTAGTTATCCTAAAATACCCCTATGAATACCAGAATTGTCAGTGATTCCAAGGATCTAATTCGCTGTTCGCGCTGCGTGATGCCCGAAACCCAGGAGCCGATTATGTTCGACGCCGAGGGGGTTTGTAATACCTGCCGGAATTTAGAAATAAAACAGCAAAAAATTGACTGGGACGCCCGACTGAAACAGTTTGAGGAAATCATTAATCAATACCGGGGCAAGTACCAGTACGATTGCATTGTCCCATTTAGCGGCGGCAAGGATTCCACCTATACCGTGTGGGCGCTGGTTAAAAAGTTCGGTTTGAAGCCGTTGGTGGTGCGGTACAACCACCATATGATTCGGCCGCAAACTTTGCGCAATCAGGAAATGACGATTAAACAGCTTAAGTTGGATTTTTTGGAATATCGCACTGATTGGGATTTGGTAAAAAAATTAATGCGCGTCAGCCTGGACCGCAAGGGTGATATTTACTGGTACCAACACACTGGCATTTTTTGTTTCCCGATGCACATGGCGATTAAGTTCAACGTACCATTGATTATTTGGGGCGAGCCCACGGCCGAGTACGCCGCGTATTACCGCTATGATGAAGAAGAAATCGGCGACGAGGAGCGCTTCAATTATTTTATCAATCTCGGAATTACCGCCCAAGACATGATCGGTTTTTTGAATGATCCGACCGTAAAATTAGCTGATCTTTGGGCCCATCAGTTCCCGGCCCGCAAAGATTTACAGGCGATTGAATGTCGCTCAATTTGTTTGGGAACCTACACTCCGTGGGATGTAAAGGCGCAGGCCAAGATTATTCAAGACGAACTTGGTTGGAAAGGTGATATGGTAGAAGGGGTGCCACCGGAGTATAACTACGAAAAAATTGAAGACATGCTACAGGGCGTACAAGATTATCTTAAATATATCAAACGTGGCTATGGTCGCATGAGCCACCTGGCTTCGATTGATATTAGGAATGGTCGATTGACCCGCGAAAAGGCAATGCAAATGGTGGAGCAATGGGAAGGCCGCCGCCCCGGGAGCCTTGATGCGTTATTAAAATGGCTCAATTTGTCCGAAGTGGAATTTTATGAAATTGCCAATCGGCATCGAGTGAGCCCCTGGAAACACGATTCTTCCCAGACCAAACGCGGCGAATCGCTCCCAGATCAAAAGGATTGGGTGATTTAAAACTCGTATGATCGTAGTGGTTGACTACGGCATGGGAAATTTGGGTTCGATTGCGAAAGCCCTGGAGTATGTCGGGGGTGAAGTACTCGTAACCAACGACCCTGCCCGTGTGGCACAAGCCGATAAATTAGTGCTCCCCGGAATGGGCGCTTTTCAGGATGGCATGAAACATCTGGAGGAGCGTGGTTTGGTGCCCCTGTTGACCGATTTGGTGTTGAACCAAAAAAAACCATTTTTGGGGATTTGTTTAGGCATGCAGCTTTTGGCTAAACGCGGTTTTGAATGGGGCGAATACCCCGGTTTGGGTTGGATTGACGCCGAGGTGGTTCGATTTGAAGTTGATAAAATCAAGGGATTAAGCGTGCCCCACGTGGGATGGAATGATTTAACTTTGACGCGGAGCACGCCGTTATTTGCTGGCTTGGAGAATGGGGCGGATGTTTATTTCGTGCATAGCTATCATTTGGCGTGCCGTGAACCGAAGTTGGTGACTGCTACATTTGAATACGGCGATACTTTTACCGCCGCTTTAATGCAGGAGAATATTTTTGCCACGCAATTTCACCCAGAAAAAAGTCAACGTGATGGACTGACGATGCTCAAGAATTTTTTATCTTGGCAACCCCAGTGATATGTTGAAACAGCGCATTATCCCGATGCTACTACTCTATAAAGGGAGAATGGTTAAGACCGTTCAATTTGCCGAGTATCGTGATGTTGGCAACCCCGTCACCACCGCGCGTGTTTTCCAGGCGCAACGAGCCGACGAATTGCTCTTCCTGGATATTTCTGCTAGCATCGAAGATCGGGGGATACTTTTTGATATCGTTAAAGAGGTCTCCGGTGAATGTTTCATGCCTTTGGGCGTTGGCGGCGGCCTGCGTACTTTGGAGGATATTCGCGCGATTTTGGAAAAAGGCGCGGATAAGGTAATTATTAATACCGCGGCAGTGGAACATCCCGGCTTTATAGAAGACGCGGCGCGACGATTCGGCAGTTCCACGATTGTAGTTTCGATTGATACGAAAAAAAGGAACGACGGGACTTACGAAGTGTATACGCGCCGGGCGACCAACGCTACCGGGCTTGATCCGGTTGCCTGGGCCGTTGAAGCCGCGCGGCGCGGCGCGGGGGAAATTATTATTACCCGGGCTGATTTGGACGGGACGATGCAGGGATTGGATATTGGACTCATTACGAAAGTTGTCCAATCCGTGAACGTGCCCGTGGTGGCTTCGGGTGGGGTGGGATCGCTCGATGATTTTCGCAACGCTTTTCAGGCTGGAGTATCAGGAGTAGGCGCGGGGAGCATTTTTCACTTTACCGATCAGAGCATTGTTAAAACCAGAAAATATTTATGTAATGCCGGGATTAATGTACGGCCTTAATAATAGGGATGTATGATTAAAGACATTCGCCTGGGTAATCGCGTGCTGGGGTTGGAACAACCGGTTTTTATTTCGGCCGAAGTAGGCACTACCTGCAACGGTGATTTTGAAACTGCTAAAAAATTAATCAAAGCCGCCAAAGATGCTGGCATGGACGCAGTAAAATTCCAAATTCTTGACCCGCTTGATAAATACAGCGACCATTCGCTCACTTATACCTATAAGCGGTTCAACGGCGAAGAAGTAACTGAAAATTTTATTGAGATGCTTAAAAAGTACGTGCAACCCAAAGAAAATTGGCGGGCGCTAAAGGAATACGCCGATGAGTTGGGAATTATTATGTTTGCCACCCCCGACCATATGGCGGCGGTGGATCTGATGGAAGAATTGGGGATGCCCGCCTATAAAGTGGCCACTTGGGACGTAACCTGGTATCCATTTTTACGCAAAATTGCTTGTACCAAAAAACCAGTTGTTTTGGACTTTGGCGCTTCGGATAAAGAAGAAATTGCCCGGATTTTGAAAATTTTTGAAGAAGAAGGCAATGACCAATTGATTTTACTGCATTGCTACCATACCAATGATTTTGCCCAAATGAACATCCGCACCGTGGAATATTTGCGTGAAGCGTTTGGCCACCTGAGCGGCTATTCGGCAGATGACGCGAATCATGATTTAGATTTTATGTCACTCCCATATCGCCCGGTGTATATTGAAAAGCGTTTGACACTGAACCGTGAGGACCCTAACCATCATCATGGTAAGGCCGCGCAGCCAGAAGAAATGGTGGCTTACGTACAGCGTATTCATGAATTGAGTAAAGCGCGTGGAGTGTTTGATGTGCGCCCGACTGAAGGAGATTTGCGCGATAAATTTAAGTATTTCCGCCGAATTGTGGTTTATCGCGACCTTAAAGCAGGTGAAACGTTGACGGAAGAAAACACGATGTGCAAGCGTCCATTGCAAGGCGGGGTCGACCCACAGTATTTGCCTTTATTTTTGGGGCGTACGGTTAAACGGGCGATGAAGGAAAACGAACCAGTCCAATGGGTTGACTTGGAATAATTTTCATTTATGAATTACTGCCAACGCTGCTGTTATCCGGCCAATGCAAAACCTACGATTGCTTTTGACGATCAAGGAGTTTGCAGCGGGTGCCGATTGCACGACGCGCGCAAGCAAATTGATTGGAAAGAGCGCGAAACGTGGTTCCGGGAAATTATGGAAAAATATAAAGCCGAAGGCAAAAAGCGCGGCAATATTTATGACTGCGTGATCGCGGTCTCGGGTGGCAAAGACAGTTTCTATCAAGCGTGGTTGGCTAAACAATACGGCATGAATCCGCTTTTGGTGACGTTTAACCATACGTTTAATACCAAAGTAGGGATTTATAATTTGCAAACGATGGTCAAAAGCCTGAATCTGGACTTGTTGCGCTTTACCCCGAACGAAGAATCAGTGCGCAAAATTTCGCGCCATATGGTGAAGACGGTGGGTGACTGCGATTGGCATTCGCATGCTGGCATTATGACTTTCCCCATTCGCGTGGCCGTGCAATACAACACCCCGTTGATTATCTGGGGTGAACACGGGTTTGCGGACCAGACGGGTATGTTCAACCAAAATGACATGGTGGAATTCACCAAGAAAACTCGCCGCGAACACAGCATGCGCGGTTTTGAGCCTGAGGATTTGGTGGGGCATGAAGGGCTGGCTGAAAAAGATTTAGGACCGTACCATTATCCATCGGACGAAGAAATTGAGCGCGTTGGTTTGCGCGGTATTTACATCAGTAATTACTTTTTCTGGAATGGCAAAGCCCAGGCGGAATTTTTGATTAAGAATTTTAATTTCCGTACGGCCGCGCAGAAGGACCGAACGTATAATATTTACGACAAAATTGATGGGTTCCATCAATGCGGCACGCATGATTATTTGAAATACCTGAAGTTTGGATATGGTCGGGCGACTGATGACGCTAGTATGGATATCCGCCATGGTCGGATGACCCGCGAAGAGGGGATTGAAATGGTACAAAAATACGATCATGTTCGGCCAACCGATTTGGATGTATACCTGAAGTGGGTGGGACTAAGCGAGGCAGAATTAATGGGCGTGGTGGATACCATGCGCGACCAGAAAATTTGGCAGAAAGACGCTGCTCACAAATGGCAGATAACTGATTCAATTGGTAATCATATCAATGATCCTGGAGCGCAAACGGCGAAATTACCGCTTGATGGAGATCGCGGTGGTTATACCGCGAATCTACCCCCGTATTATTGGGAGCGTGATGATCAATATATTATTTTGTAGTGGGTTAGTAAGCTGTCGGTTATGATCGGCATTGTAAATTATCAGGCCAATAATTTGCGCTCAGTTGCCAACGCTCTTAAGGCGATTGGCGCTGAATTTTTTATTGCCGATGAACCAGCTCGCTTGGCCAAGGCAACGGCTATTGTGCTGCCTGGCGTGGGCGCTTTTAGCGACAGTATGACCAATTTGAGGCGTCTGGGCTTTATCGAGCCCCTGCAACAGGCGGTGCGCGTTGAAAAAAAACCGGTGTTAGGCCTCTGTCTGGGGATGCAGTTGATGGCAGAAAAAAGTTTTGAATTTGGCGAGCATGAAGGTTTGGGTTGGTTACAAGGAACAGTAGAAAAAATTGAGCCAAACGATCAGTCGTTCAGGGTGCCGCACATGGGTTGGAATAATTTGGAACATATTTCGCCCGCCAGCATGCTGTTGCAGAGTATCGTGCAGCCAGCGGTAGTTTATTTTGTGCATAGTTATTATTTTAAACCGGTCGCTGGAGCGGAAGCGGTAGTAACTTCAACTGTTTCACACGGACTCACCCTTACAGCTACGGTGGAAAAAGATTATATTTTTGGTTGTCAGTTCCATCCCGAAAAAAGCCAGCAAGCCGGTTTGCTGATTTTGCAAAATTTTGTTGAATATACCAAACAACATGCTTAAGAAGCGTTTGATTAGCTGCCTGCTGTGGCGGGAAGGCACGCTGGTTCAATCCCGACAATTCCAGCATACTAATTCGGTTGGAGATGCCCTGACAGCGGTTGATTTTTTTAATACCTGGGCGATTGACGAGATCGTGCTGCTGGACGTTAGTCGCACTCCGAAACATCGAGCGTTGTTTCACGAACATTTACGCGAATTGTCGGAACGTTGCTTTGTTCCCTTGGCGGTGGGTGGCTGGGTAACTACCCTTGCGGAAATTCGACAGTTACTTTCCGAAGGGGCGGACAAAGTGGTGGTTAATACGGCCGCAGTCCGAGATCCAAATTTTATTACGATGGCTTCTGAATCTTTTGGCGCTCAATGTATTGTTGTTTCAATTGATGCCAAGAAAAATACAACTGGCGAGTATGAGGTATTTGTTAATCGAGGGAAGGATGCTGCCGGAATGCGGCCTGATCAATTAGCAAAAGTTTCCGAAGAACGGGGAGCTGGGGAAGTTTTTATTACTTCGATTGATCATGATGGCAGGCAAGCCGGCTATGATATGGAGCTAGTTCGTTTGGTGCGACAGGCGACCAGCGTGCCGGTGGTTGCTTCGGGCGGGGTGGGTGAATGGTCGCACCTAGCCGAGGCAATTATCGAAGGCGGGGCTGATGCGGTTTCGGCGGCAAATATTTTTCATTATTCGGATCAAAGTACCAAAAAAGCCAAAGATTATTTGAAGTTAGTAGGGATTGACGTTCGCGAACCGGAATTTTATAAGATTTTATTACCACGCAAGCCGGTTTATAGGGTATAATCAGTTCTTATGTTATTCGAACAGCTTAATCAGGGTTCGTGCCGGGCATATTTGATTGGCGACGAAAAGTCACGCCAAGCTATTTTGATTGATCCTCGACTGGAATTTGTGCCGAACTATCTTGTTTATTTGGAAAAAAATGGGCTAAAACTTACTCATGTCATTGATACACACACCCACGCCGACCATATTTCGGGGGCGACGCTCCTGGCTAAAGAAAATGGCGCCAGCTATTTAATGCATCGCGCTTCACCGGTGAGTACGCTCGCGGAGCGAATTGAAGATGGTTTTACCCTTGAGCTGGGCCAGATTAAAGTGTCGGCGCTCTATACCCCGGGGCACAGTAAAGATTCCGTGTCCATTTTGGTGCCGGGAAAAATTTTAACGGGTGATGCTTTATTTTTAGATGACGGCGGCGCGGGCCGCGATGACTTATACGGTGGTGATTCAGGCGAACATTGGGAAAGCTTGCAGCGTTTGGGCGCGCTCGATGAACGATTGTTGGTTTTGCCAGGCCACGAGTATCGCGGGTACGCGCCTTCGACCCTGGCCCAACAAAAACGAACTAATCCAATGTTGCGTTACGAAAATAAACAATCATATGTTGATTTTACTCATAACACTTTGTATGGCGCGGCTGACTGGATGAAACCGATTGTGGCGGCCAACATCGCGGGTGTAACCGAAGCCTTGGCAGAGCCGCTGGGAGCAGACACGGCTTGTGAAGTCATGGCTTGCGAACCAATGAGCCCGTGCGAGCCTGTTAAGGGAGCTGTCAGTTTTGCGGGCGCGGTATTGAGTGTGCCCCAGCTGCTCGAGAAATTAAACAGCACCGAGCCGCCAATAGTATTAGACGTGCGGGAAGAACACGAATTGTTAGGGGAGCTGGGTAGACTGGATAATATTATTCACATTCCCGTTGGTGAATTGACGGCGCGTTTGAGTGAACTTGTTGAATACAAACACCGCGAATTGATCGTGGTTTGCCGCACCAGCAACCGATCACTTAAAGCAGGGGGTATACTCTCTCGCGCTGGATTTATCAAGGTGGGGGTTTTAGCCGGTGGCATGCATGCGTATCGAGGGGTGGAAAATTCATCCTCGTGGATGGTTGATCAACCAATTTATTTGGATCACGCCGCAACGACATACCTTGATCCGCGGGTGAAAGCCGTAATGGAACCTTTTTGGGAAACTGATTTTGGTAATCCTTCAAGCACTTACAGTCTTGGTCGCCGCTCCAACGATTCTGTTGAAACCGCGCGGGCCAGAATTGCTGAATTGCTTAAGGTCGAAGCACAGGAAATTATTTTTACCGCTGGGGGAACAGAAAGCATTAATTTGGCTATTTTTGGAGTAGTCGAAAGACTTATTGCGCAGGATTCTAAACCTCATATTATTACCTCTGCCATTGAACATAGCGCGGTACTTAAAAGTGTTGAAGCGCTGCAACGCCGGGGGTGCGCGGTGACGATTTTGTCGGTTGACCGGGAAGGATTTATTGATTTGCGGCAACTCGAGCAGGCAATTACCCCGGCGACGACTTTGGTATCAATTATGTATGCTAATAACGAGATTGGCACTGTTCAACCAATCGCGCAGATTGGAAAATTATTACGTAAAATAAACGAAACACGTGAACCGAAAAAATTACCCCGTATTTTATTTCATAGTGATGCTTGTCAGGGAGCCGGCGCTTTGAGTATTGATGTGCAAAAACTTGGCGTTGATTTATTGACAATTAATGGAAGCAAGCTCTACGGGCCTAAGCAGACCGGCTTATTGTATTGCCGAACGGGAGTAGCTCTGACGCCGATTATATATGGTGGTGGCCAGGAGCATAGTTTAAGAAGTGGAACGGAAAACGTCCCGGGCATTGTTGGTTTGGCAAAAGCTCTGGAGCTTGCCCAACAAGAAAGCGAGGCGGAAAACTATCGTTTGCGTGAACTGCGCCAGTTCGGGTTTGATTGGCTAAAGAAGGAAGTCCCCGAGATGTTGGTGAACGGCGCAGAGGAAGACTCTGCGTCTGAGCTCCGGCGGTTACCAAATAATATTAATGTTTCTTTTCTAGGGGTTAATGGTGAAAATTTGCTGGTGTATTTAGACCGGCATGGTATCTGCGTTTCAACTGGCAGCGCTTGTTCGGCAAAGCATACTGGAGCGTCGCATGTGTTAACCGCTATTGCCTGCCCGCCTGATTATATTAATGGCAGTTTGCGTATCACGCTTGGTAAAAGGACCAACAAAAACCAATTACAAAAAGCACTTATGGTTGTCGCAGACGGCGTTCGGCGGCAACGAGAAAAGCGAGTTTAATTTTTTCTAAATAAAAAAGAGCTGGTTATTTTCAGCTTCTTTTTTTATTTTCCACGCGTATTAGCAGCCGAAGCCAGCGCGAGCAGCATGGACGCCACGGCCAGAACCGGGTGCCATGGTCCCACGCCGTTGAGCCATTCAAGGATGTCGCCGCCGCTGATCAGCATCCAGCCGAACCAACCAGCTAGGACGAGTCCGCCAGCTAGTCGGAGGACCTGTAGTAGTGCTGTGCTTTTTTTCATTGTCGAAGGTCTCCTTTTTTGAGGATTTCATATCATATTTTATCGCTCTTGTCAATATTTTTGGCTTAGGTTAAACTAATTCTTGGCGTTATATTGATGGTAGGGTTATATTAATTTCATTAAGTGGATAATTAGCATGAAGTCTTTCTGTATTCCTACTCCTCAGGGCGGTTTGCGCCACATTGGGCCAGGCCAGCCCTGTTTTATTATCGCCGAAATGTCCGGAAATCATCACCATGATTATGATAAAGCCGTAGAAATTATTAAAGCGGCCAAGGCGGCTGGCGCCGACGCGATTAAAATTCAGACCTACACCCCGGATACTATGACGATTGATTGCGATAAGCCGTGGTTTATGGTGAAAGGCAAAGATCAGCCCGAATTGTGGCAGGGGCAGAAGCTCTATGATTTATACCAGACTGCTTATACGCCGTGGGAATGGGACGCTAAACTGCAGAAAGTCGCGGAAGCCGAAGGATTGATTTTTTTCTCCACCCCGTTCGATCCGTCCGCGGTTGATTTTTTGGAACCGCTTAATCCACCTTGTTATAAAATTTCTTCGTACGAAGCAACCGACTTTACCCTGCTCCGACGCGTGGCGCAGACCGGCAAGCCGGTTATACTGTCGGTTGGATTCGCGGAGCGTGACGAGGTTGATTTTGCAATTGAAACCCTCCGTAAATATGGCGCGAAGGATATTGGCATTCTGCACTGCGTCACCGCCTATTCGGACAAGCCCGAAATTGATGAAACGAATATGCTGACAATGCTTGATATCCGCGACCGCTACGACGTGGTGTGCGGTTTTTCGGATAATAACGCCGGAATTGAAATTCCGACTGTAGCCGCCATGGCGGGAGCTTCGATTGTTGAAAAGCATTTTATGATTGAGCGCCAGGAAGGCGGGCCGGACGCGCGGTTTTCGATTGAACCCAGTGAGTTTGAAAAAATGGTCCAAAGCATTCGACGCGCGGAGCGAATTATGGGAAAGGTTAATTACGGCTGCCAGAGTGATAAGGAACGGGAAAATACTTTTTTTCGCCGATCGTTGTTTGTGGTGGAGGATATTAAAAAAGGAGAAAAGTTTACCTCGCGTAACGTACGCTCAATCCGGCCTTCCAAGGGGATGGAGACTAAGTACTATGATGAGGTGATTGGCCAAAGCGCGGCAGAGGATATTGAACGCGGCACGCCATTTGTTTGGGAGTTGATTCAAAAATAGTATGCTTCGGTACGGCCTTAAGCTATGGACTCAGAATCATGAATTGTTCGGCGAGGCGGCTGGCTTGGTGGCGGGTAAACGCTTTGACGCAATTGAATTGTACAATAATCCAAAAGTGCCTCTGGATTTTGTGGAGCTGGCTACATTACAGGGAATTGTGGCGAGCATTCATAACCCCCACAGCCATGGTTGGCATGAATTTTTCCTTCAGAATGATGAGCAAGCCGAGCAGTGGAAGCAAACACAGCAACTGGCTGATTTTTTTGGAGCGCAGCAGATTATAGTTCACCCCTCCCGGGGCCACGCGCTGCCTGATTTATTTGTTAATTTGGAAAAAATTCATGATCAGCGGATTATTGTTGAAAATATGGCTGGCTGCGATATTGATAACCAACCAATGCGCGCGGGCCAAACTCTTGAGGATTTGGAGGTAATTCGAAAACACTACGCAATTTGTTTTGATTTAGAAAAAGCCGTGAAAGCCGCAGTATTCCAGGGGCTTGATTATCGAAATTATATAACTAAGGCGATTGCCAGCTTGCAGCCGGATTATTTTCAATTATCTGGTGGAGATAAAGACAGTCCGATAGATGAACATCAGAATTTGTGGAAAGCAAATTTTGATATTGCCTGGATTAAGCAGCAATTAGTGCGCGAAGCTCTTAACCGTGATATTCTGCTGGTGCTCGAGACGCCAAAGGCGGGTAGCACGCTCGAGAATGACTGCAAGAATCTGGAGTTTTTTAAGTCGGTATAAATTTTTTATAGGTTGCTTTTTATGCAAGGAATCAGCGTTCAAAAAATTTTGGCGGTCGGCGGATCTGACGCGCGTGGGGAAACACGCGAATTATTTAAAGGTAAGCCTGGTTTGCAAGTAACTTTGTATCATCGGCACGTCGGAGCAATATTTGCTGAACATTTTCATAAGGGGCTTGACCCATCCAAGGATCCGGAATATTTTTTTCTGATTAGCGGCCAGGTGGAAGTAGAAGCTGTTAATGGTATTACTCAGGAACGCACTGTTTTTAGCGTAAACGCCAATGAATTGGTAACGATCGAAAAAAATATTTTTCATCGATTTAGAGCCTTGACCGAGGCGGTATTTCTGGAATATCGTACCACGGTGTTTGATTCGAGCAATGCCGATTGTTTTTCGGAAGCTGAATACCAGCCATATATTGATAGTTTAAAAATAATTAGCTAGGGAGTTTGTTTACTATGCCAAAGAATTCTCGTTTTTCAGCTCTGCTCAATAAGCGCCACAGCCTTATTCCCGGCGCGGCGCATACCTACTCTAAAGGTGATGATCAATTCCCACGGACTGCTCCGCCAGCGATTGTGCGCGGTAAGGGTGCGTACGTTTGGGGAACAGACGGAAAGAAATATTTGGATTGGTGCATGGGATTGCGCTCGGTGCTTTTGGGTCATGCGTATGAACCGGTTAACCGCGCGGTGGCCAAGCAAATGAGCCTGGGGACTAATTTTGGCCGCCCCGCGATGATTGAATTTGAGTTTGCCAATGAATTGGTAAAAATGTTGCCGAACACCGACATGGTGAAGTTTGCCAAGAATGGTTCCACGGTTACCACGGCCGCTACCAAGCTCGCGCGAGCGTTTACTGGGCGCAAATATATTGTGGTTTGCTCGAGCCAGCCTTTTTTTAGCTATGATGATTGGTTCGTGGGCACCACGCAATCGCCAGCGGGGATCCCCGAAGAAGTCCGCAAATTGACCCTGACGTTCGCGTATAACGATATTGCCAGCCTGGAGCGTGTTTTTGCCGAACATCAAAACGAAATCGCCTGCGTGATTTTGGAAGTTATGGCCGGCGACGAACCCAAGGATAATTTTTTGCAGAAGGTAGAGGCGCTCACGCATCGCGAAGGCGCGCTGTTGATTATTGACGAGATGATTACCGGGTTTCGCTATGGATTCCCGGCTTTGCATGACCGTTATGGGCTTAAGCCGGATCTAACTACCTATGGAAAGGGGATCGCCAACGGGTATTCGTTGGCAATTTTGGCCGGGCGCAAGGAGGTCATGGAGCTCGGCGGGCTAGAGCACAAAAAAGAACGGGTCTTTTTAGTATCCACTACTCATGGCGCGGAAACCACCGCCTTGGCCGCTGGTTTGGCGGTATTGAAAGAAATGAAAATCAAAAAAATCCAGCCGGCTTTGGTACGGTATGGAACCAAGCTCAAAAAAGAACTGGAAAAATTAGTGATTAAGCACAGTTTGGCGGAATTCGTACAGCTCAAAGGCGCGGTGGTAAATATGAGCATGGTTTTTAAGGATCGAGACGGCGCTGTTTCACCGTTGCTCCGCACGTTGTTTTTGCAAGAGGTCAACAAGCGGGGAATTCTGTTCCAGGGATATTTTGCTTTGTCTTATTCGCATGGCCAGCGTGAGCTACAAACAACGCTCAAAATTTTTGACAAAGTTTTAGGCGAGTATTCTAAAATATTCGCGAGCACGGATCGCGAAGCCTATTTACTGGGGCCAATAATCCGGCCGGTATTCAGAAAGTATAATTAATATGGCCAGCTTACGCGTGGCTTTGGGGCAGATTGATATTGCCTGGGAAGATAAAGAGGCCAATCAAAAGACGTGCGCTGATTTTGTCGACCGAGTTGCCGCCACCAGCGATATTATCGTGTTTCCAGAAATGACTTTGACTGGGTTTACGATGAAGGTGGCAGAAAACGCGGAGCAATCAACCGGTTCAACGACCAGACAATTTTTTTTGGGGTTAGCTAAACAGGCTCGGCAATGGATTATCTTTGGCTTAGTTGAAAAGGCTAAGGCCACGAACAAAGGCAAGAATATGGCTTATGTGCTAGACCCCCGGGGTACAGTAGCAGCCGCGTATCAAAAAATTCATCCCTTTAGTTTTGGCAAGGAAGATCGTTTTTACCAAGGAGGTAATAAGCTTGGTTTATTTACCGTTAAGGGTTGGAAAGCGGCGGTGGTAATTTGCTACGATCTCCGTTTTCCGGGGCTGTTTGAGGTGTTGGCAAAACATAAGCCCGAGGTTATTTTTGTTATTGCCAACTGGCCAAAAGCCCGGATTGCTGATTGGCATGCACTGCTGCGTGCCAGGGCGCTTGATATGCAAAGCTACGTGGTGGGGGTGAACCGGATTGGCGAGGGGAATGGCCTGCAATATTCTGGCGGCTCGGAAGTATACGGCCCTGACGGGGTGCTAATTTGTCAGGCTCTCTCAAAGGAAGCAACGGTTGTTGTTCTTGAAAAAACGGCTGTGGCAAGACGCCGAAAAGTTTTTAGTTCCCTGGCAGATAAAAAGCCAGGCGTGTATTCAAGATTGTAGCTTTATTGTCTATGAGTTTATGTCAAAATTTATCTTGTCATTCCCGCGCAGGGGGGAATCCACAATTTACCGGTAAAAGCGAGTGATGGATTCCCGATCCTGGTCGGGAATGACATTTTTTAAATGACCTCTATGCGTTTTTCATTACCCATACCGATTCCTGAAGCAATTATATATGAAGACAAATTGCTGTACGTGTGTTTGGCTAATTTTCCGATTGTCCAAGGTCACACGGTGGTGGTTTGGAAAAGAAGCGTTCCGGATTTGCATTTGCTCAACAGAAAGGACTATGAACATTTGATGGAAGTAGTGGACGCGGTACGAACCGCTCTGCTCAAGGTTTTAAAATTACAAAAGGTATATTTGGTATATATGGATGAGGCCAAGCACGTACATTGGCATTTAGTGCCCCGGTTTAACGAAGAAGGCTATAATGTTTTTCGCCACAAGCCGAAAAAATTAACAGATTTTTCTTTAGCGGCAAAAATAAAAAAATATTTACAGATATAAATAAAAAGATCCCCAGTCGGGGATCTTTTTTCTAAACTATATTCAAGCCAGGCTTAAAGATATTTTAGGGTAGAGGCGGACCAGGCCTCGAGTGGTTTGCAGCGTTACTTAGCTGCGGGTCGTGTGGGGGTGGCTGCTCGCCGTGGCCTTGGCGCCAGAGCCCGGTTACGTCGCCGGGCTGCTCTGGGTCTCGAGCTCGGCGATCCGCTTCATATACGCCGGGGCCTTCTGCGGCAGCTCCCAGTACGTGCTGGTCTGTCCCGTGGTGGCACGCGCGATGCGCGCGAGCCGCAGCCAGACCAGGGCGCGCAGGGTGGGGTCGAGACTCTCGTCGGCCGCGTACTGCTGGAGCTTGTTGAAGACCCCCGCGTGGATGGCCAGGTACACGGCGTAGGCCGTGGGGTCGCTCGTGGTGAGGAGCGCCAGGTCGGCCTCGGCGCCCTTGTAGCCGTCGTAGTGCCCGAGGGCGAAGTGCTTCTCGAGCTGCCGGTGGGGGCCGTTGGCGCCGGTCCAGTTGCGCATGGTGGTGTCGCCGGCGAGCGCCGATTGCATGGCGGCGTAGAATGGGTCGAGAACGTCGTTCATAAAATTTTTCGCCCTTTCGAGGGTCCCGTCCTCGTCGAGAAGGACGATGGCATCGATGGCGAAGAACGCGCCCCGCCAGTCTTCAAGCGCGGCCCTCCTCTGATCCCCAGCCAGCCGCGCGTAGTATGCCGACAGATTACAGTACCTGGTGGTTTCTTCAGGGTTTTCAAGGATGTTGCCGTACACCACCGTCCCCTGAAACGCTGCGAGCATCCGGAGGAGGGCGTAGCTCCGGGAGTTCCGGTTCAGACCCTCCCTGCCCCGCTCCTTGATGTCCAGGTCCAGGAAGCTGGCCTTGATCTCGTCGGGCTCCAGGCCCTTGCGCCGTCGTGTGCAGTTGAGCTCCATGATGTCCAGCGCCATCTCGCTGTAGGGGTTCGGCACCCCCTCCTTGTTGGCGCGCACGAAGCTGCACAGCTCCAGCAAGAGCTTCGGGCCATCATCGCCCTCGGGCCGCAGCAGCGTGCCTTCGAGCTTGGTGAGCTCGGTAAGCAGCGGGATGGTGTCCTCGTTGCCGAGCCCGTAGGCGGCGGTCAGGTCGCGCGCAATGGCCCGGTAGTAGGGGTTCTGGGTGTGGTTGATCGTGCTGGGGTTGGTGTCGTCGATCAAGGGTCACCTCTTTGTTTGGAATGAGCGTCCGCTGTCCATGATCGGACGTGCGGAACAGCAAAATATACCATAAAAACGTGCTCTTGTCAAGAGGTGCGTTGTAGTTGTTACCAAAAAGATAAAAGCGAACACTTTTTACAGATTTAAAAGATAAAACCGAACACATCGTATTTTTGGTAATTTTCTGGTAGGATGGCGAGTTTACTAAATAAACCACTATCCTATGAGAAAATCACAGCTCCACAGACGAATGACCACCGATCAGGTGGTGGCAATTGTAAAGAAATTCTTAGCACGAGAAATATCCGGTGTAGCGGCCGCTCGTCATCTCGAGATTGGCCGGACCAGATTGTATGAATTGGTTGGTGAGTATAGTCGAGACAAGCGGTCGTTTACGGTGGACTATGACCGCCATAAGGCGAACAATCGTTTGGATACAGATACGGAAAAAGTAATTATTGAAGAATTAAAAACAGAAAAGAAATTAATTATTGACAATCCGCTCGTACCAACGAAGCGACACAATGGGCCGTCCCCCGTATACTAGACACAATAGTTACCTCCGCTAAACTATCTGGCATATGGGCAGATATATTAATCAGGCGGCCAAGGATGAAATCCTTGGCGCCATCAAAAACGGGTTAAGCGTGGCTGAGGCTTCCACTAAGTTTGGAGCCAGCAGCAAGGCCATCTACGTGTGGCTCCGTAAGCAAGCCGACAACACCGGCACGAGTTCTCTGGAAGTGGCCCGCCTGCGGCGGGAAAACCAAGAACTCAAAGAAATTATTGGGGCGTTCGCTTTAGACAAAAAGCGGGCGGAAAAAAATACGAAGAGCGCGTGAGTGTATGAATGCGCTAACCACGACCAAGCGAGCGCTAGCTCGCAAGCTCGGCATCGCCCGCTCCAGCCTCTACTACCGCCCGAAGCGTCCCGTGTCCGACGAGGAAACCAAACAAAAAATTGATGCAGTTATGGCCGAACATCCGGCCTACGGCCACCGGCGGGTAGCAATGGCCCTCCAAATGAATCACAAAAAAACAAACCGCATCATGAATAAATTTAGCCTCAAACCTACGCTCCGGCGCGGCTGGCGTCCCGGGAAGCCCGACGACCTCGGGAGGCCCGAAACACGGGTGGAAAACGTATTGAAGGTCATCTGTCCGATCAGGACGAATATTATCTGGGCCGGTGATTTTACCTATCTCTGGTTCATCGACCGGTTTTGGTATGTGGCCACGGTGATCGACATCCATACCCGGGAAATTGTCGGCTGGCACATCGCCAATCACCATACGACCAGTCTCATCATGGATGCCTTTCAAGATGCGGTCAGGAGAAACACGACCGCGCCACACTACTTTCATTCTGATCAGGGCAGTGAGTACGTGTCCGGGGCCTACGAATCGCTCCTGGCCGCGCACGGCACTAATCCGAGCCACAGCCGCAAAGGGAGTCCGTGGCAGAATGGCTACCAGGAATCGTTTTACAATAATTTCAAGCTGGAGCTGGGTAGCCCGAATCGGTTCAAACAGATCGGTGAATTAATTGAAGCGATCCACCAACAAATCGCTTACTACAATACCCGGCGGATACATACCGCGCTTAAGATGCCGCCGATCATCTTTAAACAAAAACAATTACAAAAATACACCGCTGTCACGGTGTCCTAATCTACTAACCTATTTTATTCATTCGAGGTAACAAACGTGTTTGAAATTGGGGGTACTTGCCAACCCGTTAATTGATCGTGGTAAGCTGGTGACCAACCCATGGAATAGTTTAAGAGAGCGAAAATCAAATTCTATTTGAAATCTTCCCTTGTATAGCTGTTCCTGCCACTTCGTCATTAATTTCTTCATCGTCTTGTACGGTCGGATCAGCACCCACCGTTTATGGTCAATGAACATGTCTCGCTCTAATGCTTTCGACACATACCCGGCATCAGCTACGATGATGCCGAAAATGTCATCATTGACCTTACGAAAAATATCCCGATCATTGGCCGTAGCGCTGGTAAAGCGTAGGGCCAGGAGTCGTCCGTCGGCATCTCTGGTTATGGTCATCTTTAGGCCAAAGTACCAGCCTTTGCTGCTCCGGCCCAGACTGGCCAGGGAGGCCTGGTTCTATGGTCATCGGCATTCTTTTTAAGGCACACGGGGATATCCGTGGCATCGGTGTATTTGACCAGGTGCTGGTACGTACGGTTCAGTTTCATAACGAGAATTAGTATTCGCAGAGCCAGCATCCCGGCTTCATTCATCGACACCACCAACGTTTTGTAACAACACTGCAGTTCTGTTTTAAAATCCTCATACACCGACTTCTTAGTTGCTCGCGTACTGGTATGCTGGTAGACTGCTAAGGTAAGCGCATCAATCCGAGGAATCTTCCTCGGTCGACCACTGGTAGGCGTTTCACTAACCAGATGATGTGCTCGAGCTATTTGGGTAACAACTGTCTGTAGTTTGTTGAATACCGGACAGTGGGTATTCATCGCCTACAACGGTTACACATAACAAAAACACCGCTAACGCGGTGTCTTTGTTATTATACCAGTTTTAGGCTAAAAAGGGAGTTTCGTAATTCAGAGCTCCTTGGTGGTTGGTGCCGGTTTGGGTGATTTTTTCCTATAGCTTAGTAATAAGCTATATATGGTGTAGAATTAAGCTATTTGTCAACCCAGTTGAGGTGTGCTACGATAAATTTTTCTATTACTGACGCTTAAGTTTTGTTATGAAAATTCTTTATATTGGGGGGGGTTTTGTGGGCGCTTGTAGCGCGGCGATTTCAGCTGACTCTGGACACGAGACAGTGGTATTTGATGTGGATCAAGAAAAAGTTGCTAAATTATCTACGGACGATCGCGATGTTATTCAATCTTGCCTGCACGAAGAAGGTTTGGCCGAATTATTGATTCGTAACAGGACCAGGATTCGCTTTACCACCAGCCTCCCTGAAGCCGAGCAGTTTGCTCTGCAAGCAGAGGTGGTGTTTATGTGTTTGCCGACACCCGAGAAAGAAGGCGCTGAAGGAGAATCTGATTTGTCATATTATGAAAAGGCCGTTGAGATGATTGGTCCTATTTTAGCCAAG
Organism: Candidatus Magasanikiibacteriota bacterium; assembly: GCA_023246715.1. Classification (GTDB taxonomy): domain Bacteria; phylum Patescibacteriota; class Patescibacteriia; order Magasanikbacterales; family GWA2-37-8; genus JAHFHZ01. The sequence goes on from JAHFHZ010000001.1 coordinate 118,665, forward strand.
CGTGGGGACGGAACCCAAACCAGCCGGTTGGTAATCGTGAATAAAAGTACCGTGCCAATTAAAATGATTGACTATACTCAAGAATTATTTGAACGCCAGGGAGTGCGGAATTTTGGCATTGTCGCGAATCCAGAATTTTTAGTTGAGGGTAAAGCGATTGAAGGATCGATTCACCCCGACAGGGTGGTGGTGGGTGCTGGCACGGAAATTGATTTTAGCATCATGCGTCGCGTCTACCAGCGTTTTCATGATTCCACAGCCATCAAATATATTGAAGTAAATCCGTATGAAGCGGCTTGCGGGAAACTATTGGCCAACTATTTGCTGTTTAACCGAGTAGTCACAACTTACGACGTGGTTGGGCGCACCTGCGAATATTTCCCTTACGTAAGTTACGAACAAGTGCGAAAAATTTTAGTGGCTGATCCGCGCATCGGCAGCTGGGGATTATACGACAGCGTGTTTTGTGGCGGTAGTTGTTTTATTAAAGATGCGGGATCCCTTGCGCATCAGTTAGAACAGGCGGGAACGCACGCTACCATGGTACGCGCCACGCTGGAAGCCAACGTTTTTCAACGTGACCACTTTTTTGGCCGCGCCGAAACCGAAGCCAAGGTTAACTGGTCTGGCCAGACCGTGGCTTTGCTTGGGACGGCTTTTAAACAAGATACAAACGATATTCGCAACTCCGGAGCAATCGGCATCATTCAACAATTATTGGGGGCGGGAGTGAGCGTGATCCGAATTTACGATCCGGCGGCGTTACCTGAATGCCAGAAGTACTTTAATCCGGAAAAAAACGAACTTTACCAGCGTTTGCAATATGCTGGTTCAGCCGCCGAAGCATTGCGTGGATCGAGCGTAACACTTATTTGTACCGACTGGCCAGAATTTAAAACTCTGGCTGGCGCCTTGCGCCAGGAAGCCCCAGCCCCGCATTTAATTATGGACGGCCGGCGCATAATCCAAGCTGATTACGCCGCGCTGAACGCCGAGGGCTATTCAATCATTGCGGTTGGCTCGCAGTTTATGCCCGGGGCAAAAAATTTAACTGTTTAACTTGTTGTATGTCCACTTATTTGGTCACGGGCGGAGCTGGTTTTATTGGAACCAATATTACCAAATTTCTTTTGGATCAGGGCCATGCCGTGCGAGTTTTTGATAATTACGCGGCCGGAAAAAAACCGGAACGCCTGCAAAGCGCAGCGCAATATGTTGAAGGAGATATCCGCCAGTTAGATCAATTGGTTGACGCCTGCCAGGGAGTCGAGGGTATCTTTCATTTGGCGGCGCTACCTCGGGTGCCTTTTTCGGTAGAGCATCCATTGGAAACTCACCAAACCAATGTTGACGGCACCCTGAATGTACTCTTGGCCGCGCGCGAAACAGGCGTGAAACGAGTGGTTTTTTCTTCGTCATCTTCCGCGTATGGCGATCAAACTGTTTTTCCGCTACGGGAAGATATGCCGGCACTACCCATTAGCCCCTACGCTTTGCATAAATTTATCGGGGAACATTATTGCCGACTTTTTGCCAGTTTGTACGGTTTAGAAACAGTCGCGCTACGTTATTTTAACGTGTACGGGCCATTTTTTGATCCTAACGGGGCCTACGCGCTCGTGATTGGCCGGTTCTTGCGTCAACGCGCTCAGGGCGAACCGATGACGGTCTGCGGCGATGGGAAGTATTATCGTGATTTTACGCATGTAACGGATATTGCCCGCGCAAATTATTTGGCAATGACCAAACCGACAGTAGGTAAAGGAGAGGTAATTAATATTGGTAACGGCGAACCGCATTCAGTAATGGAAATTGTGGAAATGATCGGCGGGCCGCATGAATTTGTGCAAGAGAGGCCAGGGGATATCCGAATGACGCACGCGGATAATTCCAAGGCCAAAGCGTTGCTTGGTTGGGAGCCGACCGTTTCTTTTGACGACGGCGTGGCAGCGTTGAAGCGGGATTTTAAATTAAAGAGTTCAAAAAATAATCCATAAATTTGGGATTTTTTGTTTTTGAATATTTGTGCATAACCCGACATGTATCTACTTGCACCATAATTGTCATCCTGAATGAAGCACAGCGTAATGAAGTCTCGCGATCTCGCACCGGGGATCCCTCTGCACCGGTGTTTGAGAAGGGATTCGCGTTGCGCACCGCGAGACTTCGCTTCGCTCAGAATGACAGGTGGTAAGTATGTCTCAAGTGGGTACGTGTGGATAACGATCTTGCTTAACCAGGCAAGCCTGGTAAGATGATTTTTATGATTGTTTTAGAGTTTCTGAATAGCATTATGATTAAATGGAAAATTTTGAATACTTTGCTCGCGCCGACAGCGGTTTTTTGCGCCCAGCGCACTAAACAACACACAACTGCCAGCTCACTTACCCAGAGCTGGTTTTAATTTTAAGCGTCACGCTATTATGCAAAAGACCATGGCGGAGTATATTTGGCTCGACGGCGTTCAACCGACGGCTCACCTGCGCTCCAAGACCAAAATTGTGGAGGGGACAGTTACGCGGCTCGAAGATTTGCCTGGGTGGGGATATGATGGCTCTAGTACCCAGCAGGCTAGCGGGCATTTTAGTGATTGTCAGCTGAAGCCGGTGCATTTTGTGCCTGATCCGATCCGGGGGGAAAACCATATTTTAGTGATGTGCGAAGTGTTTAATGCCGACGGCAGCGTGCACGTGAGCAATACTCGAGCTGGGCTTCGTGAAGTCGCTGCTTGTTATGTGGGTGAAGAATCCTGGTTTGGGATTGAACAAGAGTACGTGTTGATGGAAGGCGGTCGCCCCGCTGGTTGGCCGAAAGACAGTTTTCCAGCCCCGCAAGGAGATTATTATTGCGCGGTGGGGGATAGATTTGTGGCAGGTCGAGGGCTGGTTGAGGAGCATATGCAGGCCTGCCTGAAAGCGGGTTTGCGATTTTCGGGGATTAATGCCGAAGTCATGCTTGGCCAATGGGAGTTTCAGATCGGGCCGCTGCCGCCGCTCCAGATGGCCGATGAGCTTTGGATTGCACGATGGCTATTACTCCGCCTTGGTGAAGATTATGGTTATGATATTTGTTTGGATCCTAAACCGTTCAAGGGTGATTGGAATGGCAGCGGAGCCCACACTAACTTTAGCACGCGGGCGATGCGCGCGCCTGGCGGGCAGGCGGTGATTGAAGAGGCCTGCGAAATTTTGGGTCGCAATCACGATAAACACATCGCCGTATATGGCAGCGGTAATGATGAGCGGCTGACCGGACGCCATGAGACCTGCAGTATTAGAGAATTCCGCTATGGGGTGAGTGATCGCGGAGCTTCAATCCGGATTCCGATGGCCACGGCTCAGAGCGGCGCTGGTTACTTGGAAGACCGGCGACCGGCGGCTAATGCCGATCCGTACCAAGTTTGTGCCGCACTGGTCCGCACTGCTTGCGGAAAATGGTAAAAAAGAGCCTAAAAGCGGGGTCTGCTTAGTCCTACTTTTAGTATTGAAAAATTCTGAAAAACCTTTATACTGGGGGAGATTTCTTTATGGCTTCTGTTTATCAACAATTAAAAGAAGCATTGGCTCACGAACCGGCCTTCCGTTTGCGACAGATTCAGGCTGCGTGGTTTGATGAGCATGTTCATGGGTATAGCGAAATTTCCACTTTACCAGTGGGTTTGCGCGAAGCACTGGCTGCTTTTCCATGGATGAGCGTGGTCACTCATACGCTTTTAATTAGCAAACAGGACAATACCCGTAAAGCACTTTTAAAGCTGGGCGATGGGCAATATATTGAAACAGTAATCATGGGTCGTCGTAGTTTGAAAGTAACTGATGCGACGGGCGCGCTGGATCGGTATACCATTTGTGTCTCCTCGCAAGCAGGTTGCCCGATGCGTTGCGTTTTTTGCGCCACCGGCAAGCAGGGTTTTAAACGTAATTTATCGGCCCAGGAAATTGTTGATCAATACCGTTTTTCCACTGATATTCTTCGCCCCGAAGGTGCCCGGGTGGCTAATATGGTATTTATGGGCCAGGGGGAACCACTCTTGAATTACCAGAACGTTAAAGAGGCGACTAAGATTTTATTGGCCAATACCGATTTAGGCGAGACTAAAATTACGGTTTCTACCGCCGGGGTGCCATCAGTGATGGAACAAGTTTTAACGGATGATTTTCCGCCGGTGCGTTGGGCAATATCGCTCCATAGCGCTATTGAAGAATCACGCAAAGAAATAATGCCCTCCAATAAGCCTGGCTTTTTGGAATTTTTGGTTAAATGGGCGAACACCTATCACGTCAGGTTTCCTAGCCGGACTCATTTTATTGGTTTGGAATATATCATGCTCGGCGGCGTAAACGATGATGAAGCCCATTTGCAAGCGTTGATTGCCTTGGCCCGGCGCATGCCGCATATTCGGATTAACTTGATTCCTTATAACAGTATTTCGGATGAGCCGGTTGATAATAAGACTATTTTTGCCCGTACTTCGAGCGAGCGTATTGAATATTGGCACGCCACCCTTATGAACGCTGGGTTTACTTCGACAATCCGTTACTCCCAGGGACAGGATATCGCGGCCGCGTGCGGGCAATTGAAAAATACCGCTCAGGTATAGTACCGAGTGTTCCCAAAGAGCAGCTACCCGCAGCTGTTTTTTTTGTCAATATATTACTGGTGAGGCTGGATTTGTAAAAATGCGGTCGACCGCCTATACTAGACAGGCAATTTGCTTGTGAAAAATCTTAATTATGACTATGACGCTTAACTCCGCGCAGCAAAAAGCCATCGAATACTCCGACGGCCCGTTGTTGATTGTGGCCGGGGCCGGAACTGGTAAAACAAGCGTAATTACCCAAAAAATTGCTCAATTAATTACCACTCAACAAGCCCGACCCGAAGAAATTTTAGCGGTCACATTTACCGATAAAGCGTCGGCCGAGATGCTTAATCGCGTGGAGGCGTTGTTTGATTTTGGCTACAGTGAATTGTCAATTATGACGTTTCATGCCTTCGCCCAACGTTTGTTGGAAGACAACGCTTTGTTAGTTGGGCTCCCGAACCGGTTTAAGGTTTTGACTACTACCCAAACCTGGTTGCTGATGCGTGAGAATTTGGATGAATTCAAATTAGATTTTTACCGGCCGTTGGCTAATCCAGCCCGTCATATTCACGAATTGATTCGGCATTTTTCTAAGTGTAAAGACGAATTAATTACGCCAGAAGCGTATTTGGCTTATGCTGAAGCAGAGGCGCATGTCTCGGGAGATATGAACCAGGAAGAGCGCAGCCGACTTACTGAGTTGGCTGGCGCGTACCACGCGTACAATCAGCTTCTGCTCAAAAATAACTCTTTGGATTTTGGCGACTTAATTTTTTACGCCCATAAGTTACTCAACGAACGCCCGGCGCTTTTGGCCCGTTTGCGCGCCAAATATCGGTATATTCTGGTTGATGAATTTCAAGACGTGAACGCCGCGCAATACGCCCTGGTTTGTCTGCTTGCTGGAGACAAGAACCAATTAACGGTGGTGGGCGACGACGATCAAAGTATTTACGCTTTTCGTGGAGCGTCGGTGTCTAATATTTTGCGATTTAAAGACGATTTTCCAGCCGCGCGCGAAATTGTGCTAACTGAAAATTATCGTTCGACACAGCAAATTTTGGATATGGCCTATCAATCGATCGTGCATAATAACCCCGATCGGTTAGAAGTTAAATTACAGATTGATAAGCGCTTGCGGGCAGCTGGGAACAGACCCGCTGGTCCTAACCCGGAGCATCTGGCAGCGTCAAACTTGACCGTTGAGACGCAGTTGGTGGTGGCAAAAATTGTCGAACTCAAAGCGGAACGTACAGAAAATTGCTGGGCGGATTCAGCAATTTTGGTCCGCGCCAACAACCAGGCCGAACCATTTATCCATGAATTAGAACGGCACGGCATCCCCTTTGAATTCCGCGCGGCGGCCGGGCTCTATCGGCAGGCGATTGTGCTTGATTGTGTAAATTTTTTAAAGTTGACTGACGACTATCATGAATCGCCGGCAATTTTTCGTTTGTTGTGTCTGCCCTTCCGTGAATTGGGAGCCGACGATCGACATAAATTTGTTTATTTTGCGAAGAAAAAAAGTTTATCTTATTTTGAAGCGCTCAAGCAGATTCGAGCTGCCGCTATTTCGGAAGCGGGCTTAAAAATTATCGAAGGCCTGCGTTCGCTCATTGAAACTGGCATGACGAAGAGCTCGCAGGAAAAACCCTCGGCGATTTTGGCCTGGTTTTTGGAAGTGAGCGGCTATTTTGCCTATTTAACTCGCGCCGAAAATACCCACGGGGCGGCTATTTTTGAACAGATCCAGTACTTAACACAATTTTTTGAGCAGTTGGCTGCCTACGAGGCGGCGCATCCGGAAAATCCCACAGTCGCGGGATTTTTAGAGCAGTACCAGTATGTCTTGGAAGCGGGGGATGAGGGCGCGCTCACGCCGCAAATCGAAACGGCCGACCGAGTGCACATTATGACGGTTCACGGTGCTAAGGGTTTGGAATTTGAGAACGTGTTTGTGGTGAATTTAGTAGAAGAACGCTTTCCCGGACGTCGGCGTGGCGAGGGGATTGAACTCCCGTTGGAATTGATACAAGAGCAGCTCCCCGAAGGAGATGAGCATTACCAGGAAGAACGCCGATTATTTTATGTGGCGGTCACTCGGGCCAAGCAGCGCTTATTTTTTAGCAGCGCGGCTGATTATGGAGGCGCACGAGCCAGAAAATTAAGCCGTTTTTTGGCTGAATTGGGATTCGTTCAACCGAAAACAGAAGTCGCTCACCAACAATTGCCGCAACAGACTGATCATAACATAAGCGAAACCACGCTACCTATCTTTGAATTGCCAACCGCCTTTTCTTTTTCGCAAATAAAAACGTATCAAACATGCCCGTATCAATACAAACTTGCTCACGTACTCAAACTCCCGGTACCGCGTGGCAATCCGAGCTTTAGTTTTGGCCAAAGCATGCATCGCGCGCTGCAAAAATTTTATGAGCGTATGCAGGAATTAAACACCGCCCAGCAGGCTTCGCTCTTCGCCCCGCCTCAAAGCGAACACAAGACCCAGGCGGGTGTGGCGGTTCCGGCCATCGAAGAACTCCTGCGTTTATATGACGAGTCTTGGATTACTGATTGGTATGCCGATGCCCCACAGCGAGAAAATTATTATAAAAAAGGTCAGGAAATATTGCGTACTTTTTACGCGAGCAACGTATCGGCTTGGAGGGTGCCTATTAGCTTGGAAGGCTGGTTTAAAATTAGTTTGGGATCATACATGCTGCAAGGGCGGATCGACCGTATTGACCAGCTACCCGACGGAACTTTGGAAATTATTGATTACAAGACGGGCGAACCAAAAGAAAAGTTAACAGCTGAAGATAAGGAGCAGTTGCTCATTTACCAGTGGGCGGCCAGCTCGGTAGGGCAATACCGCCAATATGGGCTTCCGAGCCAGTTAACTTTTTATTATTTGAATAATAATACCCGCATCAGCTTTCATGGCACGGCCGAAGAAATTCAAGCGCTTCAGGAAAAATTGTTGGGTATCATCGCACGGATTGCGCGGGGTGATTTTACCGCTACGCCGAGCCCGTTTGTCTGTAAGCATTGTGATTTTCGCGGTATTTGCGAATTCCGTCGTTTATAAAGTTCTTATTGAGCGTGATATATGGATACAATCGGAGGCGTGCTGCGCCGCGATGTTCGCCAGGGATTAATCACGGGGGTTCGGGCGGCGCGGATCGTGGAAGCAGCCACGGCCGCTTTGGAGAAGCTCTGGGGCGCTAAAATACATGCGGTAGTCGAGACTCGATCATTTAAGGAGGGGGTGTTAACCTTGGCTTGCAAAAATTCTATTGTTGGCCAGGAAATTATGCTTCGTGAAGAAGCGTTTTTACAGTTAATCCAAGCAAAATTAGGCTATACGGCCATCAAGCGATTGGCTTTTACATCTACTCAAAATGGCGCCTTGCCAGAGCACCCCTGAATGGGCTAAAATAGCTCTGTTATGAATCTTCGTCATTATCTCTTGGTAATGTCGCTCGGAACAGCATTGTGCTGGCTGGCCTGGTTTTTTGTTATTTATAGTTTTGACCCGGGTCTGGCTGCTTGGTGGGTTTTTATTTTTTTCTACGCCAGTTTATTTTTGGCTTTGGTTGGAACGATTTCGGTGATCGGCTTTTTAATTAAGCAACGTTTAATTAAGCAAGATGATGTTGTATTTCGCCATGTTCGGCGCACTTTTCGCCAGAGCCTCATTTTAGCCGGCTTGATCATTATTGTTCTGTTACTCCGCCAAGCAGCCGTGCTCCGCTGGTGGAACGCGCCGTTTCTGTTGGGTTTATGGTTGGTTTTAGAAGGAATTGTGTTCACTAACCGCAAGTATCGAAATCCGGATTATTATGCTTAAAAAAATATTTTCACGCTTTAGCACTGGCATTGGGATTGATCTGGGTACAGCAAACACGTTGGTGTACGTCAAGGGAAGGGGAATCGTAATCAGCGAACCGAGCGTTGTGGCTATTAACACCAGAACTGAGCAGATTCTGGCGGTGGGGAATGAAGCCAAGGAAATGATCGGTAAAACCCCGCCACATATTATTACTACTCGCCCGTTGACCAATGGGATTATTTCTGATTTTGAAGTAGCCGAAAAAATGCTGCGTCATTTTATGGATAAAGTGCACGAGGATGCTGGATTTGGTTTTTTTTCGCGTCCGGCGGTGATTATCGGCGCCCCGGTAGATATTACCGAAGTAGAACGCAAGGCCATTGCCGACGCTGTTTTAAACGCCGGAGCCAGGCAAGTTTCGATTGTGGAAGAGCCGATGGCCGCGGCGATTGGCGCTCGGATGCCGGCCCGTGATCCGATTGGTAATTTGATTGTTGAAATTGGTGGGGGAACTTGTGAAATCGCGGTTATCTCATTGGGAGGCATTGCTGCGAAAAAATCAATTAAAATCGCCGGTGATGAATTGAATCGCAATATTATTCAATATGCTCGGGATGAGTTTAAATTGCTTTTGGGCGAACGGCAAGCCGAGGAAATAAAAATTAAAATTGGTTCGGCGGTGGAGTTGTCGGAAAGATTGGAATTTCCCATGCGTGGCCGTGATTTAGTAACGGGGCTACCGCGCGAAGTTATGATTAGTGATGCCGATGTGCGCGAAGCAATGATTAAGTCGCTCAAGACGATCGTGGAAAGTATCAAGGCGACGATCGAAATTACTCCTCCGGAATTAGTAGCCGATATTCATGAACGAGGTATTTTACTTTCGGGCGGTGGCGCCTTGCTGCGCGGTTTTGATCAATTAATCGCCAAAGCCGTTGAAATTCCAGTCAGAGTTACCGATGACCCGCTTACCTCGGTAGTGCGCGGAGCAGGCCTGTTGATTGACGAGCCTGAATTGCTTCAAGAAGTCGCGGTTTGGCCCACACCGCAACGCTAACTTCGCTTATGCGACAACGCCCGCTTTTAAATTATTTATTCTACGGCGGAGGGATCTTGTTGTTAGTTGTAGTGACTCGTTATTTGGGGTGGCTTAGGCCGTTTGAAAATTTTTCCCGGCGTTTACTATTTCCTTCCGCCGAATCTTTTTATAATTTTAGCGCTAAAGCAGGGGAGCAGTATCAATTTTTTAAAGACCCCGGCCATTTTTTAGCAAGTTACGATACCTGTGTTAATCAATTAGCAACCGAGCAAGCTCACACGGCTCGTCAGGATTTACTGCTCAAAGAAAACGAGGAATTGCGCCAACTTCTTAAATTTAAGGTGCGCCAAACAGCTGAGTTGGTCAGCGCTGAGGTGGTTGGGGTTACTGTTGAAGGTGCTGAGCAGGTGATTGTTATTAACGCGGGTAGTAGTGGGGGTATTAAGCCAAACCAGCCCGTAACCAGTGGTGACGGAATCCTGGTTGGCAAAGTGTTTAAAGTCGAAACGGATTCAGCGACGGTGCGTTTAATTAATGATAACCAAAGCAAAGTAGCGGCTATGGTGGTGAATGGCACCCGCAGTTTGGGGGTGATAGAGGGTGGCTACGGCATTAGTTTGCGAATGGATTTTATCCCCCGCAATGAGGCAATCGCCGTGGGTGATAAAATTGTAACCTCGGGCCTTGAGCCAGGCATGCCTAAGGGTTTATTTGTTGGTACAGTGGCTAGCATTGAAAATGAGGCTTTTAAACCATTCCAGCAAACTGTTTTGACTCCTGCCCTTAACTTGTCAAAATTATCAACTGTCAGCGTTTTGTTAACTCTATAAAAATCCGGATTTATTATTTCGTATGCGCTGGTTACGCTCTATTTTGCAAAATATTTTCTTTATTATTTTTTTAACCGGATTGCAGTTGGCAATCCGGCAATTATTTCCGTACCCTTTTAACCAACTTAATCTGTTACTTGCTTCATTGTTGGTTTTGTTATTGCTTGAACACCCCAAGTTTAGCCCGCTTTGCGTCTTGGCCAGCAGTATTATTTTAGAAATATTTACAGCGGTACCCTGGGGTTTACCTAGTTTCATACTCTTGGTTACCTGCTTGTTTGTGGCGTTCGTGTTACAAACTGTTTTTATTCAACGTTCCACACTGATTGCCGTTTTTTTGGCATTAGTGGCAACATTTTTTTATCGCTTTGCTTTAAATTTTACCTTATTTATTACTTCTCGTTTTGAAAGAGAATTTTTTTCGTTATTTTTTCTAAGTGATTGGGCTCTGGAAGCCATTTTTACCAGCCTGGCTGTCTGCGCGGGTTACGGGATTGTTTCCGCTTTGAGCCCTCGGCTGAAACCACATTATGTTTTCTGAATGATATGGCTAATCCACATTTTTTTGAACGTTTTGAGCGGCCTTCGCCTAAAGATGGCTTGAGTGGTAAATATAAATATTCCTGGGTCGAGGAATCGTTTGATTCTTCTGGATTTACAGACGACCTTCCAGCGGCTACTCATTCCCGTAATTATTTGGGTAAAAGCATTGGAAATTCCAGTATTAAATTATTAACCATTGTATTGGTGGTTGGTTTGACTTTGGTTGGTGCCCGTTTGGTTCAGTTGCAGTTGATGTCGGGGGATTATTATCGTGAATTGGCTGAAAGGAATCGTATCCGCCAAGTGCCAATTCCTGCCGAGCGAGGGATTATTTACGACCGCTTTGAACGTCAGTTGGTACAGAATATTCCCAGCTTTACTCTCAGCATTGTCCCTCAGGATTTACCTCGTAACGCGGGGGAGAGCTTGGCCGTGGTGGCTCGAGTAGCGGAACTTTCAGGAGTGCCGGAAGCGCAGATTGATGATTTATTAAGGCGCTATAGTACAGCCTCCTATCAGTCGCTGGTTATTAAAGAAAATTTGGATTATGACACTGCTTTAAGCCTTTATACGCAAAATGCTGATTTGCCAGGAATTCTAATTGAAAGCGGTACTAAGCGTTTTTATTTTAACCGTTCAGCCAAGGCCGCCCCATCCAGCACGCTTAGTCTGGCGCATCTGCTTGGTTATATTGGGAAAATTAGTGATTCTGAACTAGCAGAATTACAAGCAGAAGGTTACCTGTTGGCTGATTATATCGGCAAAGGCGGTTTAGAAAAGGTCTATGAACCGTATTTACGTGGAACCTATGGTACTAAAAAAATAGAAGTCGACGCGTTGGGGCGGGAACAAAATGTGCTATCCGTTGAAGCGCCAGTGGCTGGCCAAAATTTAATTTTGACAATTGATTTAGAAGCGCAAACCGCCCTAGAGTCATTCGTTAAGGAGCATTTGGCCGTAGTTAAAAAGAAGCGAGCTTCGGCTATCGCGCTTGACCCGCAAACCGGAGCGATTTTAGCCATGGTCAGCTATCCCTCGTTTGATAACAATGATTTTTCAGGCGGTATTGCGTCGACCACCTACCAGCGTTACATCGAAGATCCGGATCACCCACTGTTTAATCGGGCGGTGGGTGGCCTGTACCCGTCGGGTTCAATTATTAAATTAATTGTCGCCGCCGCCGCGTTACAAGAAAAAATTATTACTCCCGCTACCACTGTTAATAGCGTGGGCAGCATTAAGATTGGCGGCCAACTTTTTCGTGATTGGAAGGCTGGCGGGCATGGAATTACTACTGTTACCAAAGCTTTGGCTTGGTCGGTGAACACCTTTTTTTACTATATTGCCGGTGGCTACGGCGATTTTACCGGTTTGGGGGTAGACATGCTTACCAAATACTACCAGTCCTTTGGTTTGGGCAAGGTTTTAGGGATTGATTTGCCTGGCGAGGAATCCGGATTTGTACCCTCTAAAGATTGGAAACGCGCTACGCAAAATGAACCGTGGTATGTTGGGGACACGTATAACCTGGCAATTGGTCAAGGTAATTTATTGGTGACACCCTTGCAGGTAGCCGCGTGGACGGCCGCGACGGTTAACGGGGGCAAGGTCTTTAGCCCCTACATTACCCAAGCGGTTGTTGACGCGGTAGGTATAACAACAGCATTATCAACCAGGCCCCCTTTACATACCATCCAAGTCAACCCGGAGCACTTGGCCACAGTTAAGCAGGGAATGCGAGATTGTGTAACCTATGGGAGTTGCAAACTGTTGCAAAGCCTGCCGTTTAGCTCGGGGGGGAAAACTGGCACGGCCCAATGGCGATCGGATCGGCCAACTCATGCCTGGTTTACGTCGGTAGCCCCGCTTGATAAACCAAGGATCGTGGTGACGGTGCAAGTCGAAGAGGGGGGTGAAGGGGCCACCGCCGCCATGCCAATCGCCCGTGATTTCTTGGCTTGGTGGGGTAAACACTATTTGACACGCCCCTAAAAAATTTGTACAGTTCTTGGTAAGTGGCTATTTTTTTAAATTTTTTTTATGAACGACACAGTGCACTACCTTTCGGCCGAGAGTTTGGAAGATTTAAAAAAAGAACTCAAAACTTTGAAAGATATTAAAATTCCCGAAATTGCCAAGCGCATTGACGAAGCTAAGCAACAGGGCGATCTTTCTGAGAACGCCGAATATCATCAGGCGCGAGAAGACATGTCGTGGGCCAAAGGTAGATTGATTGAAGTAGAACAAATTTTAGCAAATTCCCAAATTATTACTCATCAGCAGACCGGGGCAGTTAGCGTTGGCAGCGTCGTAAAACTTAAAACCAAGGGCATTGAGCGCTCATACACCATTGTTGGTCCTCAAGAGGTTAATCCGGCCAAAGGCCTTATTTCTAATGAGTCGCCGCTTGGCAACGCCCTGCTCGGCCATCGGGTGGGAGAGAAAATAGAAATTACTGTTCCGGCAGGGAAGATACCATACGAAATTTTGGAAATTAGCTGATTTGCTGTTTTGGTTTTATGATCGACCATACTGAAGCTACGACTCATCTCACGGAAGCGGAGGTGCGCCTACAACACTTGCGGGATTTTCAAGCGGCGGGGATAGATCCATACCCAGCGCAAAGCAGCCGTACTCATACGCTCGATCAAGCGCGCTTGCTTACGGTTGGAGCGACGGCAGTGCTGGCGGGCAGGTTGATTGCTAAGCGTAAAATGGGCAAATTATGTTTTACCAAATTACGCGATTCAACTGGGGAGCTGCAAGTGTCTTTTTCGGAAAAAGACCTAGGAGCAGAGCGATATGATTTTTTTTGTCGGCATGTTGATGTGGGTGATTTTGTTCAAACAGAAGGAGCTTTGTTCGTCACCCATAAGGGTGAACTAACGTTGGGGGCAACTAATTGGTCGCTTTTAGCTAAAGCGCTTTTGCCGTTGCCCGAAAAATGGCATGGGCTTACCGATGTTGAAGTTCGGTATCGTAAACGTTATTTAGATTTGTTGGCCAATGAGGAAGCTCGTCGGACTGCTTTGCTCCGCAGTCTTTTAACCCGTGCGATACGTCAGTATTTTGATTCGCATGGTTTTTTTGAAGTGGAGACCCCTATTTTGCAACCGTTGTACGGCGGAGCTAATGCTCGACCGTTTGTTACCCACCACCACGCCCTTGATACCGATTTATATTTGAGAATTGCGCCGGAGCTGTATTTAAAGCGTTTAATTGTGGGAGGGTTTGAAAAGGTCTATGAAATTGCCCGTTGTTTCCGAAATGAAGGAATTGATCATAACCATAATCCCGAATTTACCCAGATTGAGTACTACTGGGCATACGCCGATTATGTTGATTCGATGGCGTTAGTTGAGGATTTGTTACCGTATTTAATTAAAAGTATTGGCTTACCACTTACTTTTATTGCCGAAGGACAGGAAGTTGATTTCACGCCTCCGTACCCACGCGTGACCATGCGCCAAATTATTATTGATTACGCTGGTATAGATATTGAAGCGTTTCCCACCCAAGAGTCGTTACTTGCCAAGGCGCGAGAACTTGGTTTAAAAGATTTAGATGGGTCGGAGGGTCGGGGTAAACTAATCGATGAAATTTATAAGGTTTTTGCTCGACCAAAGATTGTTAATCCTGTTTTTATGATTGACCATCCTGTTGAGCTTTCCCCCCTCGCTAAGCGCAAAGCGAGCGATCCGCGCTACGTTGAACGTTTCCAATTATTGTGCGTGGGCGGAAATGAATTATGTAATGCCTTTACGGAACTAAACGACCCCTTGGATCAAGAAGAGCGTTTCAAGGAGCAGGAACGCTTGGTGGCGGCTGGTGACGAAGAGGGGATGAAATATGATGAAGATTATATTAATGCGCTTAAGCAAGGCATGCCGCCTACCAGTGGATTGGGGATGGGCATTGATCGGCTGGTAAAATTATTGGTTAACGCCCCAAACCTCAAGGAGGTTATTCTGTTCCCGACTTTACGGCCAGAGCACACTGAACCTTATGAAAAAAGTGATGGTATTCGGGACGTTTGATCGCCTGCATCCCGGGCATATCTTTTTTTTACGTGAAGCAAAAAAATTGGGGGATTATTTGGTAGTGGTAGTAGCTCGGGACGTTACGGTGAAACAGGTTAAAGGCCACTTGCCTCGCCAAAGCGAAGAAGATCGGGCAGCTCATTTGCGAAACGCGGGTATTCCCGACGAGGTATTATTAGGAAGCCTGACCGATAAGTATGCCCTAGTGCGTCAAGAACGGCCGCAGGTCATTGCCCTGGGTTATGATCAAGAAGCATTCGTTGCCGGCTTGTTAACAATTTTACCAGATAATTTTCCAGTGGTGCGCCTGCCAGCTTTTGAGCCGGAAAAATTTAAGAGTTCGCGATTACCGAGTTGATTTTGTTTTAGAATGTGTTTAAAAAGTCCGTATTCTGTTATGCAGAGAATCCTTATTGCGACAGCCAACCCAGGTAAATTTCAAGAATTTAAGGCGGAGTTTAATGACCTGCCTTTTTCTTTTAGCAGCCTACGGGATGTGCGACTGAACGGAGTTGATTTAGCTGAACCGTATGATACGCTTGAAGCCAATGCGTTATACAAAGCCAGGTTTTTTGCCAAAAAAAGTGGCCTTTTAACCATTGCCGAAGATAGTGGTTTGTTTATTCCGAGTTGGGGTGGTAAGCCCGGTGTTCTGTCTAAGCGAATTGCTACTACATCAGAGGGGCGAATTAAACAAACACTGCTGGCTTTAAAGGGTAAAACTGGCAAACAGCGGGCGGCCTTTTTCGAGACTGTTGCTTGTATTTATAATCCAACGGACAATTCCTACGCAAATTTTACCGGCCGCCTGCAAGGGGAGATTGCTTCTAAGGCAATGCAGGGCGCGCGCAAGGGGATGGAGTATGACGCTATTTTTTACTACCCCCCGTTTCGGAAGAGTATTGTTAATTTGAGTGTTGAAGAAAAAAATACCATCAGCCATCGCGGTAAAGCTATCCACCAACTTAAGTTATACTTGCAGGACAGGCATAGTTTTAAGCAGATTTTTATCCCCCTGGGGTTGATAGTGAGGAAAAGGCGTTTATTTTTAAATAAACGCCGTGACCAACTCCCTAAACTGAATAACAAATGGGAATTTCCGGGTGGGGGAGTAAACAACGGCGAACTCCCTTTAGTCGCGCTCAAACGGGAATTACGAGAAGAGACCGGTTTTACCGTGAAAGTTGAAAAAATTATTCCAGAAATTTTTACCGCGCCTTCGATATATTTTCCTGGCCGGGCGCAATTATTTTTTTCCTGTTATATTTGCACAGTAACCAAAGGTAAGCTACAATTACCCCCAGCGGAATCGGCCGGGGGAGGCTGGTTTACTCTTAAAGAGGCGCTGAATCTTGATTTATTAGCCATGAACAAAAAATGTATTCAACGGCATTTTAAGCTTCTGAGTACTTACATTGACTAGTTTTGTATGTTGGATATTAAATTTATTCGTGAAAATAAAGCCTTAATTACAAAAAATAATCGTGCCCGGCAGGTAGAGGTCGATTTGGATTTATTATTACAATTGGACTCCGAAAGACAGGAACTCCAACATAAGATAGAAGAGTTGCGTGCGCAGCGCAATCGAGGATCCAAGAGTAAACCGTCGCCAGACGAAATTGTTGCCATGCGTGAGGTGGGTGAACAAATTATGGCGCTTGAACCGCTGGCTAAAGAAAAAGAAATGGCTTTTTTTGAGCTAGCCTATAAATTGCCTAACTTGTCTCATGAGGATGCCCCCGTGGGTGAAACAGACGAAGGCAATAAAATTATGTATGAGCACGGGGAGAAAACGATTTTTAATTTCAAACCTAAAGAACATTTTGAGATTGGTGCGGAACGTGATTTGATTGATTTGCCGCGGGCAACAGCTGTTTCTGGAACTCGCTTCGCCTATCTCAAAGGGGGATTGGTGATGCTTGAGTTCGCTTTAGTTCAGCATGTGCTCAGAACCGTTACAAATCAGCAGATTTTGCAACAAATTATTGCCGATAAAAATTTATCAATTCTACCTACACCTTTTGTGCCGGTAGTACCACCAGTGTTTATTAAGCCAGAGGTGATGGCTAAAATGGGACGTTTAGAGCCAAAAGAGGAACGGTATTATATCCCCAGCGATGATCTGTACTTGATCGGCAGCGCTGAACATACGCTTGGGCCAATGCATATGGATTCCACTTTTGACGAAGCAGAGTTACCCGTTCGCTATTTAGGTTTTTCGACCGCGTTTCGTCGTGAAGCAGGTTCGTATGGTAAAGATACCAAGGGTATTTTTCGTGTTCATCAGTTTGACAAATTGGAAATGGAATCTTTTTGCCTCAGTGAAAACGCCGAACAAGAACAGGAATTATTTATTGGCGTTCAGGAATATTTAATGCGCTCACTGGGTATTCCGTATCGTTTGGTTTTAAAGTGTACCGGGGATATGGGCCTACCAGACTACCGAGAGTACGATGTTGAAGCCTGGTTGCCTGGCCAGGGCGCGTATCGCGAAACTCACACGGCTGACCTCATGACTGATTATCAAGCCAGGAGATTAAATATTCGCGTCAAACGCCAAAAGGGGACTGAATTCGCCCACATGAACGATGCTACTGCTTTAGCCATTGGGCGCACCCTGATTGCCATTATGGAAAATTTCCAGCAAGCCGATGGAACAATTGTGGTTCCAGAGGTCTTACACCCGTTCACCGGTACAACGTTCATTTAGAATCGCTTTATGAAATTTTGGGATGAATTTAAACGTTTTGCGATAAAGGGCAGCGTTCTTGATTTAGCGGTCGGAGTTATAATTGGTGGTGCATTTGGCAAGATTGTTTCTTCGCTGGTTAGCGATATCCTTACACCGCTGCTCGGTGGGCTGCTGGGTGGAATTAACCTGGCAACTTTACAGGTTTCATTTCAAGGAGTAGGGGAGCGGGTTATTTTAAGGTACGGCATTTTTATCGAAAATATCCTGGATTTTCTAGTTATTGCTCTGGCTATTTTTTGGATGGTTAAAGGGGCAAATTACCTGCGCCAGAAAGCAAAATTATTATCGGACACTCCGCCGCCTCAACAAGCCGTGCGGGAATTGGAACTACTTACCGAAATTAGAGACCTCCTTAAAAATCGACAGTCTTAATTTCACCAAAAAAGACCCCTCGCACGAAGGGTCTTTTTTATTCTTTCTTTTATTGCACAATCAATGTTCCCTTCATGCTGCTATGACCATCACCGCAGAAAACAGAGCACGCAAATGAAAATGTTCCAGTTTTATCGGCAACAAACTCCACATTTTTTACTTCACCGGGGTTTAAAGCCACTGATACGTTGAAATCGGGGAGAGAAAAACCGTGCGTTACATCGGTACTGGTGATTTGTAGTTTTACTTTTGTCCCTTTGGTTACCGTGATGCTTGAAGGGAGGAACTCCCATTGTTTGGCGGTTAAAGCAATTGTTTTTTCGAGGGCTTCACTTTTCATTTCTACAGATGTATCTACCTTAATTGAAGCCTCGTCTTTTTGATCACTACCTGCTTTTTTTATCGGTGCGTTTAAAATTTTGAAACCCTCCATCACCGCGTGCCCTTTCGTGAGTATCGGAGCATCTGGACCCGGGAATTCATAGGTTCCCTTGATGCCTTCATCCGCGTGCAGCATAGCAAAAAGTTCGGATGTTATTTCGGCACCAGCCGTTAGGGTGACAAGGACTTTTTCACTTGTACCTTGCTGAACCAATGTTTCACCCAATATTTTACCGGTGTCTCCATTGTCATTTTGATGAATGACTATCCAACCGCCATGAGGAGCAATTACCTGGTTTATTTCAATTTTACCATTTAAAATTTCCTGATCAACCACGTTTATTGTTCCGGGAGAAACTTCAATCACCGTGTCGGTGGCTCCCTGTGACGGGGCGCTTTGTTCTGGGGTTACATTAACAGAGGTGCCAGTTTTAGGCGCGCAGCCGATCCCGAGCAATAATAAACCCAGTGAAACTGAAGCTACTTTGGCAGTAATTCTATCCATATTTTGTCGTTAAAATTAAGTTAGTTTAGGCATATTTTAGTTTAGCAAATTTTACTTAATAACTCCAGCATTTTAATCTTTCCCATGGGCACAGTTTTGGGGTATACTAGTAACGAGCCAGTTTTAACTGCTTATTTTCGTTATGCTTAGCTGGGTTGAAATTAAACGTAAAAACATCTTGCATAATTTGCGAGTTTTTAAGGGTTTGGTGGGGGAGGGAGCTGAGTTGGTGCCGGTTATAAAGGCTAATGCGTATGGCCACGGCAGCAAAGAAATTGCCAAGATCTGTCTTGAAAGCGGTTTAGTTACCTGGTTAGCCGTAGCTGGTCTAGACGAGGCTTTTCAATTAAGACTTTCACGGATTGCTAGTAAAATTTTAGTATTGAGTTTTTACGAGCTTGACCCGGCGCTGATTGATAAAGCAATTGGCGTAAAAATTCGTTTTTGCCTATATACCCCCGAACAAGCCAGATTTTTGGCCGCCC
This sequence comes from Candidatus Magasanikiibacteriota bacterium, assembly GCA_023246715.1. Lineage (GTDB taxonomy): Bacteria > Patescibacteriota > Patescibacteriia > Magasanikbacterales > GWA2-37-8 > JAHFHZ01. Next base: position 138,029 of record JAHFHZ010000001.1, read on the forward strand.
GCGCTCGCAAACTCGGCAAAAAGGCTTATGTACATGTCAAAATAGACACGGGCACTTCTCGGGTTGGGGTGCTACCGGGACCAAAAACTTTGCGCTGGGTGGCCGACCTGCAGAGGAGTCCGGAATTTAAATTGGAGGGTTTGTGGAGTCACTTTTCGTCAAGCGAAGAAAACCCCAAAATCACCCAACAACAGTACGATTGCTTTGAGCAATTTAATCAGGAGCTTGCGCAGCATCATATAGCTATTCCGTTTCGCCACATGGCGTGCTCGGCGAGCATTTTGGGTTTTCCGCAAAGTCATTTTAATATGGCCCGTTTAGGATTGGGTCTGTATGGCCTGTATCCTGCTGTTGGCTTGAAAAAGTACGCTGATTTGCGCCCGGTGCTCTCGTGGCACGCCCGAGTGATCCAGGTAAAAAAACTCCCAGCTGGAGTGAAAATTAGCTATGGCGGCACTTTTACCACCAAGCAGCCTACCATATTGGCAATTTTGCCGGTTGGGTATTCCGATGGGTATGATCGGCGTTTTTCAAATAGAGCGGAGGTTTTGATACGTGGGCAGCGCGCAGCGGTATTGGGCAGGGTGTGTATGAATCTCACCATGATTGATGTTACCGCAATTAAAGGCGTTAAAGCGGGGGACACCGTGGTATTACTTGGCGGACACGAAAAGGATCGGATTAGTGTCGAGGAATTAGCCGCGCTGGCCGGAACGATTAATTATGAAATTGTTGCCCGTATTAATCCGCTTTTACCACGTGTTATTACTTAAAACAGCTTAGAATAGCAAAATGAGCTACTCGTTTCATTCCGGATATAGTCATAATCAGAAAAATCGACGAGCGCGGTTTCCAACAGCGCGTGTTTCTAAATTCTCAATTTTTAGTGGTTTATGGTATCGTTTTCGAAGAGCTAAGCCTGCTCGGGTGAGGCATTCTTCAGAACATTATTATAATCCAACGCCGGGACTGCGCTCGGTAGCGCGCGGACGTTTTCAGGCCACGGTCAAAAAAATGCAGCGGCGTAAATTAATCACTGGTAGTGGTTTAATTATTTTGAGTTTTGCTTGGTTTGGAGCTTTGCTGTATTTGCCATATTTTTGTATTACGGCAGTTGTTATTTCTGGTCTTAGTATTACCGATAAAAGCGAGGTTGAGAGGGCGGCTCAGGCATACTTACAGCCCCGGTTTATCTTTTTACCAGAACAAAATTATTTTTTAACTCGCGCGAAAGGACTTGAAACAGAGCTGCAACAAAAATTTAATTTTAGAACAGTTAAAATCAAGAAAATTTTTCCAAATCGATTAGAAGTTTTGATTGAGGAAAAGTTATCTTCGCTCATTTATGATGACGGCCAAGCATACTATTTGCTTGATCCGGAAGGCAAGATGATTAAGCAATTGGCGGTAGTGGGGGAAGGTGAGTTCTTCGTGCAAAACGCGCCGACGGCTACTTCATCGCCTGTTTTAACTGCTTCGGCAACTTCTGGCAGCCTTGCGCGCAGCGGTATTGTTTTAATGGCTACCAGCAGTCCGAAAACAATCAAGATTCACATACCAGCAGCTGCAAAGCTACAGGGTCTTTTTGGGGCTCTACCAATTGTCTTTCAACATGGTATTTCTGATATAACCTTGGCCCCTGATAGAGTGATTTTATCTTCTTCTACCATTGGCGGGGTTTTGTCCTGGCAGCATTTGGCCAATGAATCCTCTCTGATAAAAATTAAATATTATACCCTTGATCAAGAAGCTGGGGGAGTGACTGTGCACACGCAGGCGCCCTGGCTCGTGTATTTTCAACCACAGGGTGATACGGCTGACCAATTTAATAATCTACAAGTCTTGCTAAAAAACGCCAAGCCGCAGCAGTACGTTGATGTCCGTTACGCTGGCAAAGTGTTTTGGAAGTAGGGCGATGGGGTGCCTGCCTGAGACCAGGAATCTGTATACCTTACGTCGTATAACATAGATTAAGCGACGTAACTAACCATTAAAACAAGGCTTTAAATCAAAAACCGGCTCCTCCACTTGGCCTAACGCACATGATTTGGCCAACTGGAGATTGAAGCCGGTTTTTTATCCGGACGCTTTTTAGCCGGTTTACCACCAGCTATCATCGCGCCAGCCCTGCCGGGCTTCGTTGTTGTACCGGAGCGCTGGCGCGATTGCGATCGTGAAGATCACAATGAGCCCCAGGGCCAACCAGGCTCCCCCGTAAACGGCACTGAAAGCGCTCGTGATCGCTGTCAGGGCCATACAGAGGCCCCGCGCCTCTCCGGCCTCTTGCTCGTTATCAACGATTACCGTGCCGAAATAAAAAATGAACATGTTGATGACAGCCATTCCGCTGTTGGCCGCCAACGCGAGTCGGTACTCTGGCGTCGAGGCCAGTGCGTGCAGGGCGAGATAGATCCCGCCATAGATGCCGAGCACGCACCCATCGCACAGGATCAACCCTAGTAAACGACGAGCTCTTGGGCTCAGGGTCGTTTTGTCCTTCTTCATGTTCGACCCCTAGTTGTGTACCCTTATTAAGCCCAGATTTTGAGGATTTTGTCAAGCCCTCCTCCCTATTTGAGGCATCTTTATTATTCATGCTATAATATTAAGCGACATATCTATGCCTATGCATAAATCGAACACTCCTCTTATCAAACAAATCCCCAATTTTTTGGATTATTGCGAGGTGGAGAAAGGTCTCTCCCCCACTACGACACGCAATTACCATAATTTTTTAAAACTGTTCAAAGACTGGCTCAAAGAACAAGGTTATAAAGACCTTCTTCCCCACCAGCTTACCCAAGAACATGTCTGGAATTACCGGCTTTTTTTATCCCGCAAAAAGGACTCAAAAAACCAACAATATATTAAAAAAACCACCCAAAACTATTACCTTATTGCACTTCGCAATCTTTTAGCCTATTTCGCCGAGCGCGACATTGTCAGTGTTCCCACTGATAAGGTAAAGTTGCCAAAGTTGACGGATACAGATAAAGCAATTAAATTTTTAAATTATAACCAGGTGGAAAAGCTCTTGGCCATGCCAGACATTAGCAAGGTACAAGGTCTGCGTGATCGGACGATTTTGGAGATACTGTTTTCCACTGGAATGCGGGTTTCCGAGCTTACCAGCCTGAATATTCGTTTGTTTGACGCGAAAAATATTATTGCGGGTAAAACTACCGAGTTAGAAGTAGCCATTTCTGGCAAAGGAGGCTCTACCCGCACGGTGTATTTTTCGGGCCGGGCGCTCTCGTGGTTGGGTAAATACCTTCAAGCCCGCATTAACGACCTGCATCCCCCACTGTTTATTAACTACGGAAAAAATACTAAGCAAGCTAAGGAGCGTCGCTTGACTCCCCGTTCGATTGAGCGCGCAGTGCGCATGTATGCGGGCATGGCCGGGCTCCCGGTGGACGCCACCCCCCACACGTTGCGTCACAGTTTTGCTACCGACTTGCTCGATCAAGGCGCGGATATGCGCTCGGTACAAGAGCTTTTGGGCCACAAAAATATTGTAACCACGCAAATTTACACCCATGTGACAAATAAAAAATTGCGCGATGTGCATACTAAATTCCACCGCGGAAATAAATGATTATTATGCAACTTCCTGACCCTGGTGAACTTTTTGCGGGCGATAAAAAAGTAGGTTATTCGTTGTTCGGTAAGCTCGAGCAACGTTTAGTTAAAGCTTACGTTGGCCGTATCCCCTCTTTTATTGAAACCTATCACTTAACTCTCACGACACTGCTTTGGAGCATGGCGATCGTGGGGTTTAGTTATCTGGCTCAATTCAATATTCATTGGATGTGGCTGACTTCCGTAATGATTATCTTCCAGTATCTTACGGATTTATTTGACGGCGCGGTCGGACGGCTACGCAACACCGGATTAATCCGGTGGGGTTATTATATGGACCATTTTTTAGATTATATTTTTCTGTCACTAGTGTCCGGTAGATTTCCCAGGCACCTTAAAAATTAATCTAAAGTAAGCCATAATCTGAGAAAAATGTATTTTTCGACTTGAATTGGGAACGTGGGATAATTGAGTTTTGCTCAC
>JAHFHZ010000037.1 GCA_023246715.1 Candidatus Magasanikiibacteriota bacterium
TAAAGCGTATCGCGCTAGCTTAGTTAAGGCACAGCAAGCCCCCTTTAAGCAGGCCGTGCCAGCGGCGAGCTTGCCGGTTTTTTCGGCTCCGCGCCCGGTTACCGTGCCGCCTTCCGTTCCAAGCGTGCCGCGAAAATTGACACCATCCACTCCGGCGTCCCGAACCAGCCCTCCAGCCCGGCGAGAATCTGATCCGCGTCCCCAGTCTGCATCGCTAGCTGTGTCGCCCGTGGCAACCAAGCCTACCACCCAGCCGATACCCTCGCCATTTTCTTTGCCGGATGATTTTAAAGCGCTGCTAGAAGAGCTTCCGCCGCAGATCACCGCGACTGCTGCTGCTAGCCCGGCCCGCAGCGCTGAGGTAGAAGCGTTGATTGGCGAAGCTCACTTGCGTTTGCCGAGCGAGCTCACCGACCGGCTCCGTAAGATTATGCGGGATTGTTTTAAAGATTTAAAAAGCTATAAAGAAACCCGGGCATTATTGCTTGCCCCCGCCCAACAAGGCGGTATTGGATTAACCCCCAAAGACGCAGATTTGCTGATTAAGCGTTGTCAGGCGGCCCAGACCAAGACTGCTCAAACTGAACCGGTTGCTTTCACTGCCAAAAAATCATTGGCTCCTACTAAAGCCACCCTTCCGGCGGTTGCCGCCCCTGCATTGCCGACTATTTTCCACGAAGCCCCGCTCCCGGCCACCACCACCCCATTTAATGCTTACCAGCACGCGCCCTTACCCCCTCGGCGGGTGCCGCAAACGGTAGTGAGTGCCCACCACCTTGCCACTGAAGCCCCAGTGATTAAGCCTTCTGTTCCTGCCCCCGCGCCTAGCACCCCGGCTGTTTTTTCGTTATCAACTAACGGCGGGGTGCGTCCGTTGGTGCAGGATATCACTCGCAAAACCATCGAAGTTGGGCCGATCGAAGAAATCCGCCAATTTTCTCTGCTTGATTTTCGGCGCTTGGCTAATAACCCAACCGAAGCGGCCGTCTTGCTCAAACAAAAATTTCTTAATCTGAAAGAGGAATCAGTAGTTTTTTTTCTGGAAGCTCTCAAAGCTTGGCGACAAAGTCCGCTGTACCAAGATTATACCTCGGCCCTCGTTGAGGCGGTTGAAAAAAGCGTTAAATTGCCCATTCTATTGATTGATCGTAAGCGGATTCAGATGCCCGAGGCAATCGCGTTGGCCGGACTAAGTGAAGCATTGACGGTTTAAAAAACCTCGCAGACGTATGAATCAGTTTGTCGTTCCACAATTTATTGATGTTGAAGACAAGATTTTCGGGCCAATCACCACCCGCCAATTTATTATTTTGTTGATCACCGGGCTATTTTTATTTATTGTCTTTAAACTGGCCGACCTGCAGTTATTCATTGTCTTTTTAGTTTTGTTCGGTGGATTTGCAATTATCCTGGCTTTTATCAAGGTGAACGGGCAGTCGTTTCATTATTTTTTGCTCAATATTTTTCAGACCGAACGTCGGCCGAGCCGCCGGATTTGGAGTAAAAATTATTCAACTGCTGAGCTGAACGAGTTACGACGTCAACCGCCCGCGCCCGCGATTGAGGCAGGCGGCCCCGACAAGCGTCTATCATATAACCGTATTCGCGACCTGTCGTTAATGGTGAACACAGGAGGGTATTATCAGGGCGAGTAAAGTAGTGTACAATGAGAGTGTTTCTAGTGTGCTGAACATCGCCTATGAAAAATAAGGCAGTAGCCAAGAAAAAAAAATCCCTTCCTTCCACGCAGCAGCATTTGCTGATTGCCGAGATCAAGAATGAAACCGTGGTGATGAAAGACGGCACGCTTCGGGCGGTCTTTTTGGTTTCGAGTATTAATTTCGCGCTCAAGAATGAAGACGAACAAAACGCGATTATTTCTGCCTACGTGGGCTTTTTGAATTCACTTGAACACCCGCTTCAAGTGATCGTGCAGTCGCGGGAGTTATATATTAAACCGTACCTTGAAAAGTTGCTCCAGAAAGAACGCGAACAAAGCAATGAATTGCTCCGAGTCCAGATCGCCGATTATCGTTCGTTTGTTTCGGAACTCGTCTCGCTTGGTGAAATCATGAGCAAGCAGTTTTTCGTGGTGGTACCGTACGACCCGCTCAGTAACAAACAAAAAAGTTTTTGGTCACGCCTGGGCGAGGTCTTGAACCCAGCCAGTACGGTGAAGCTCAAAGGAGAGCGTTTTGAAAAAAGGAAGCGTGAATTAGATATGCGCGCCCGCCAGATTGAATCTGGCCTGGTAAGCCTGGGGCTTACCGTGGTGCGCCTGGATACGCAAGCATTGATTGAATTATTTTACTCCACCTATAATCCCGATATTGCCTTATCGGAACGGATGCCATCGATCCAGGATATTCAAATTGAGGAAGCATAACCGCGCTATGGCTTTTAAACCAATCTTCGGGACGCCGCCAAGCGGGGTTCCAAAGAAAAAATTATTCGGTTCTAAGCAAGAAGAGCTCGCTAAACAAAGCGGTGCCGAATTAATCACGCTTGAAGAAGAACGTGTTTATCGTGAAGGCGTGGTGAGCATCCGGGACTTGATCGCCCCGGCGGTGTTTAACGTGGAATCGAATTTTATCCAACTGGGCACAACGTATTGTCGGACCATTTTTATCGTTTCATATCCTCGGTATATTTCAATTGGTTGGAGCTCGCCGATTTTGAATTTATCACTGACCATGGATATTGCCATGTTTTTTTATCCGGTCAAAGCGGCGATTATTTTGAAACAGCTCAAAAATAAAGTGGGCGCGCTGGAAGCCCAGATTCACGCTGATTCCGAAAAAGGAGCACCGCGTGATCCGTTGCGCGAAACGGCCTTGCGTGATGTAGAACAACTACGTGATAGCCTCACCCAAGGGATTGAACATTTTTTTCAGTTCGCGTTTTACGTTACTCTGTACGCGGCGAGTAAAGAAAAACTGGATCAGGTTTGCGAAGACGTGGAGAGTATTTTTGGATCGAAACTCATCAATAGTCGCAAGGTTTTGTTCCAGGGGGAGCAGGGATTCAATTCTACGCTGCCATTGTGCAATGATGAATTGATGATTTCCTTTAACATGAATTCTTCGCCGATCGCGGCTTCGTTCCCATTTATTTCGGCCGAACTCACGAGCGATGATGGTATTTTGTACGGCATTAATCGCCACAATAATAGCCTTATTTTGTTTGATCGATTTTCGCTCCAGAACGCTAATATGGTGGTATTTGCCACGTCCGGCGCGGGTAAAAGTTATACAATCAAGCTGGAAATTTTGCGTAGCTTAATGATGGGCGTGGACGTTATCGTGATCGACCCGGAAATGGAATATAAGCATTTGTCCGACGCGGTGGGGGGCACCTATATCAACATCTCGCTCTCATCCGAGAGTAAAATTAATCCATTTGATTTGCCCCGGCCAATGGGTCAGGAAATTTCTACTGAAGATGTTATTCGTGGCGCTGTCATAACGGTAAAAGGCTTGCTGCGGATTATGTTCGCAGGCATCACCACGGAACAAGATTCTATAGTCGACCGCGCGTTGATTGAAACCTACGCCAAAAAAGATATCACCGGCAGTGCCGATTTGTCTACGGCCGAACCGCCAATCATGCAAGATTTACAGGAAGTTTTAGAGGGTATGACCGGATCGGAAGAGTTAGTTTTGAAACTTAAAAAATACACCGACGGCACCTTCAGCGGACTGTTTAATTCGCCCACGAACGTGGACATGCACAATCAGTTGGTAATTTTTAGCGTCCGTGATTTAGAGGATGAATTGCGCCCTTTGGCGATTTACGCGATTGTTAACTATATCTGGAACGTGGTTCGCAGCGAGCGAAAAAAGCGCATTTTGGTTATTGATGAGGCCTGGTGGTTGATGCAGCACGAAGATTCGGCTCGGTTTATTTACGCGCTGGTGAAGCGTTGCCGTAAATATTACCTGGGCGTGACAACGATCACTCAGGACGTGAATGATTTTTTGAAGTCGCAATATGGACAGGCCATTGTGACCAGTTCGGCGTTGCAATTATTGATGCGCCAGTCGCCTGCCGCGGTAGATTTAATCCAGAAAGTTTTTTTACTCACCGACAGTGAAAAATATTTATTGCTGGAAAGCGGCGTCGGCGAGGGGATATTTTTTGCCGGTTCAAAACATGCTGCCATTAAAGTAGTTGCGTCATACACCGAAGATCAGATTGTTACCACCAATCCGCAACAGTTATTGGAGATTGAAAAAGCGAAGAAGGAATTCGAGCAACAGGTTGGGTAATCTTTTTAAAATTAACAATTAGGATATCAATCATATGCTTTCTTTGCGGGCCAGAATTTTTATCGTCATCAGCTTGATTGTACTGGTGGTTACGGCAATTATTTTATTGGTGTTGTGGCAAACTCGCCGCGCGAACACCCCAGTTGCTCCTGATCAGGCTGGGGAAAATGGAGACCAGACCACATCGGCGGCGATTGATAACACTAATTTTACCCCCGGCGCGGTCGCTGAGCCGGGCGGCCCAACCACCGTGCCCGCTGGTACACCTATCCGCCAACCGACTACTACCGAAGCAGAACAGCGCGGGGCGCGCGAATTTGCCAAAGTGTTCGTGGAACGATATGGCAGCTACACGACTGACAATGATTTTCAAAATATTTTGGATTTAAAACCGCTCGTTACGGCGGCCCTCTGGACTCGGTTAAGCTCGCAGTTGCAACAACCCGCCGGGTCTGGCTTTGTGAGCGTCATTACTGCCGTGGCTAGTTCGGAGTTAACATCGTGGGCCAACGCCAGCGCGGTTGTTACCGTACGCACTGTGCGTAAACAGAAAACCGATGGCACGGCGGATGTTTCTTCACAGCAAACCATCGTGGTTACTCTTCAAAGAAATGGCAACGAGTGGCTGGTGGACAGTTTTAAAATTCAGCCGTAGGGTTACTATGCTCGGAGCCGTCCGTCGCTGGTTGGCTGATTTATTTTTTCCGCTCGAATGCCGGGGTTGTGGAAAAGATGGTCAGCGGTTGTGCCGTGATTGCTTGTTTAGATTCCCAATCAGGCTGGCGGAGTGCTGCCCGTGGTGCGCTCGGGAATCAAATTTGGGACAGGTATGCCTTGGCTGCATAGATGATTCGCCGCTCAGTGGGTTGATAACTATTTTTGATTATCAAGTAGGAACGCCGGGTGCGGCGTTAATTCAGGATTTTAAATACCAGTTTGCTCGTGATTTGGGGCCGCTGTGGAGGCGTTTGTTTCAACGTTTTTTTGAAGTATATCCTCTAGTCGCAAATTTTTTACAAGATAGTTTTGTTTTTATCCCCGTGCCGTTGCACGCACGGCGCTTACGCGAGCGCGGTTTTAATCAGGCGCTCGTTTTGGCTAACGCGCTCGTGCAGGCGCCGGGGTCGGGCGCTCCATCGCCTGTTGTGTTGGAAAGTGGTTTTTACCGAATTCTTCCTACCGCGCAGCAGGCCCGGTTGGCAAAAAATGAACGTCAGGCTAATTTGCAAGGAGCCTTTGTTTGGCAAGGCGCGTCTGTGCCTAGCAGAATTATGTTGGTTGACGACGTGATAACGACTGGGGCAACGGTCCGCGCCGCTGCTGAAGCGCTTAAGGCAGCTGGTGCCCAAGAAGTTTGGGCAATGGGGCTGGCCCGGGGCTAAGATAGTGGGGGATAAGCAGGCGTTTTTTGCTTGACCATTACATAGTTTTTGCCTATACTAGGCTCTGCTCAATGGAGAGGTGGCTGAGCGGTCGAAAGCAGCACACTGCTAATGTGCTGGCCTCGAAAGGGGCCCCAGGGTTCGAATCCCTGCCTCTCCGCAAATTGGAAACGATATTTATTCTTAAAAACAGATATTATGACTCGAGAAAAAAATCATGTTCCAGCTGTTCTATTGGCGGCTGCGCTAGGGGGAACAGCAGTGGCCAACGCCGTCCTAGAAGGGACGGGTGTTAAGGCTGAATTTCATCAGAGAGCACAGGATGAGCAGGCTTTTTTTGAACACCTTGGACTTATTAATAAAACGGGGGAAATTGATCGAGAAGCACTCGAAAAGTGGCGTCGTGCTAACGGTTTATTGGTTCAACATGATGGCGGAGTAGAAATTGTAAATAAAGCAAAAGAACAGGAAATGATCAGAGAATTTAAATACGATGAGTTAAAAAGACACGCGGCAAACTTGCCATTAATAGATAAATTAAATTAGAGAGCGCAGCTGGCCTGGCAGTACAGTGGAGAATAAATGAGCAAACAATACGACGGCAGGGTTGGTCGGACGAAGAAATTGTTGTTTATAGTAAACGATGGAACCAAGCTGATACAGGCAGTAAAGAATAAGTCCAATGTAGTTTAAAAATATAGAAAAATTTTCCTTCGTCAAACACCCACCATCGTCCCCGGGCAAAAATTCCCTCCCCTAAAATCCCTTCCTTTTTTCCTCGGGGCAGGGGCCGGCCAGTAATTCCGTTCGAATATTCTCGTATTTCCACCACCAAAAATGAGACATTAACTGGGTCTCATTTTTCATTTTATCCATTTACCCATACATTTTTTGATCACGAAGATATTCTTTGAGCGCTTTTTTTGGATTATCAAATCCGATGGTAGTGGAATCAAAAATTTTCGGATCGTAACTTTCGTCTTTGTCTAGACCCATCCAATCCCGTAATTCCTGATCTTCCGTATGTTTCGGATTATTAATAACAGACAACAAACGCATATAGCCTCCTGATCCTCCGCAATCTTCCGGCGGACAAGCGTTCTTCCCCGTTAAGCAGAGCGGGATTTTTCGCTTGGTTTGTAAAGTAACAATTTTTTCAAATAAAACAGTGTGATCCCAGGTGTCACCAAAATCGTAGGTGTAAATACATTGCTTCAAACGTTTTGGGAACCAATTAACGAGTAATTCTTTCGATTCATCCAAATCCTCTTTTTCTGTCCATTCCGGGTGGGGCATTTGAATTCGTATGGAACGATGTCGGCCATATTTTTTATCGGTCATATAATAACCATGCAGATGACAATTAGCCCAGCCCATCGTATTTTGAATTGCACAGTGCAAATCCCAAAAGGTATAGTCAGCTGGAACTTGAATACGCCGCCAAATTTTGGGTTGTACATCATTCAACGAAATTTTAAATTGAATAAATTGCGTGCTCATAAGAAAAATAATTCACTGGTTACATTAAATTTTTTTACACTTTTCTATACCGTGTCGTCCGCCCCTGTCCAATCCGCTCAATTTTTTTAAGACGCAACAAAACTTGCAGCGCTTGCGATACGGTTGGGCGGGCAGTACTGGTCGCCTTCGTAATTTCGAGAGGTGTCGTTTCGCCCACTTTCTCAATATGTAGCCACACAACCAGTTGTTTTGGCGACAATAGTTTTTCAATATTCTCACGCGAGAGCAATTCGATGGCCTGTTTGGCCTGAGCAAGCGAAGCGTTGAAAAAAAATTCCAACCACGGAATAATATTTTCTTTGAGCGTGTTTAATGTTTTTTGGCTTTGGCGTAA
>JAHFHZ010000014.1 GCA_023246715.1 Candidatus Magasanikiibacteriota bacterium
TTTATCAAATTATGGAGACAAAATTTGGTACTCCAGATAAATATGTTGAGAGGTGGTATCACCTATTGGTCAAATGTTTGGACATTGAAAAAGGATTTTATGAAGAGCAGGCAAAGAAAGGCAATATGGCAAATGTCTATTGGTATCCAGCCCTATATCACTCACGAATAATGGAGTTAATTCATGAGAAGCTTGGTCAGGCCAAATTCATGCAAGTAGCTAAGATATTCTTTTCTTTCCCGAAAGAACTCGATCTTCACGAAACAGCTAACTTGGTATCAATTATCCAAGAGCTTGCAAAAACCGATAAAGATGCAAGGGCAATTATAAAAACACTCATTGATAAAAACCCAAGCAAATATTGGTCATTAAAAGATAAACCGGCAAAATGACAAACCCCAATGAGAAAAAAGAGGGACCCAAAATTTAAGGTTGAAGTGGTTTATAAAGAAGCACCGGACAAGAAGGACCGGGTACGCCAGCTTTGGGATACGCTGGTTGCCTTACCCGATCCAAAGACGGAATCTAGTGAGCAGAATCAGGGTAAGAAAAATAATCGTTAATTTTTATGCTTAGCATTGAACGTGTCAAAGAACTCATAAACGATCCGAGTCTTTCGGATAAAGAGATCGAGGAAATTCGAGACGGCTTCTATCAGCTTTCCGAGGTTATTTTTGAGCAGTGGCAAGCGGAAAGGATAAAAGCGAAGAAGGCAGAAATAGAAAATAAGTCTGGCGAGGATAAAAGTTAAGCAAATATGACTCGGTGCAATTTGCTTAACATTTCAGAAATTAAGCAAATCGTCCCACGCTCTCAAATTTCGCCCAACCGCTCGACGAGCGTGCAATGTGGGTCAAACGTCTACCCCTTGCACAAAGCTCGCCACAAGGGCAACCAGCTGGTAATTCCGGGCTATACGTTCTCGTACTTGGCCAGCAATCCTTTCATCTGGTCTAAAACCACGGTAGGATATTTGTACTCGGATGCCCAGTCAAAAGTTCGAAAATCGTTGAGAAGGGCGAGCGCTCAAAAATATTGTCTCAAATTAGCCAATATTTTTTTCTACATAACTAACCTAGTTATAGAATAATTTTTTTTCTACAGTTATAGGCTCTTTTCGATTTTTTGTCAGTAGAAATGTTATAAAAACAAAAAATCGCCCGAAGGCGATTCCTTGTAACTTTAGAAATTTATTGCGTCCATGGAATATCTATAGGCATTTTATTTTGCATATGGATTCGCCATGGACACCTCCTGTATGGCGTTGTTGCGTGTTGCGGCGGACGCAACACGCTGATTATTTGGCATGACAGTGGGGACATGCCCCACTGTGGGCATAACGATGCCCGCAGTTTCCGCATCTGAACGGAAAACAGCGAGGGCACGGCTTTACCCACCAGTAGTAGACAAACCCACAGATTCGGCACTTAAAACGTTCGAACAATTTCCTCCCTGCCACGTCACAAAACCATATGACGTATAAAGCAACATAACAGGAAAAGGAGAAAAAGTCAAGGATTCTTTCTCCTTAACGTCAAATGCGGCTTAGCGGCAAAATTCACTTGCGTCTGCATATTTAAGGTTGGTGGCCGTGAAAAAGTACTGAAATGAAGTTTAAATCCTTAACTAACTGCTTCCAATTCACGGTTCTAAACCCATACAACGAAGGGGGCTGGTCTACCAACGAGCAATACAAACTAGCTTTGAATGACGAGTTAATATTAAAATTAGCACTCGTTCACGACCTTGTTGAAGTTTACGCAGGAGACACTGACGGTCATGGGGATAAAGATAAAATTGCTGCCAAAGAAAAAAAGGAAATGAGGGCATTTGAGATGCTAAAAAAAGAATATGGCCAGTTTGAGCAGATGTTGGTTGCAATTGAAAAATATGAAAAACGAGAAGTGCCCGAGGCGCAGTTGGTCTATCTAATGGACAAAGTAATTCCCGATATCAATATTCACTCCAGTAAAAGTGACTACTACCGTAGTAGAAAAGTTAATTTTGATGGTTGGAAAAAATGGTTACTCAATAAAATTAGCATAACGCCGTTGAGCCCTAAACTTAAGCCGCTTATGGACGAAATAATAAGTGAGATTGAAGATAGATCGCAAGACATTTTTTATAAAGGCGGTTGATTTTAACTGTCGACAAGACAAAGTTCACGCATTGTAGCGACGAGCATTAACCAATTTACAGTTCTGAACTCGTTTAGTTTGGGGAGCCAGTTTTTCTGCTCAATCCATCCGACTCCCGTCAGGCGGATTTTGTTTTATGGTAAGTTGCTTATAAACGGATTGTATCTTACTTAAAAAAGAAAATTTGACATCCTGGTAGATAAGGCGCATGGCACCTATTACAGTTTATTTAACTGTATAAACCATTGGTATGTGGACGATCCCGTGGCCTTACAGAGTAACGATATGTATATGATGCAGCCAGTTGAAGACCCTAAGAAAGACGCTCCAGCAGACCCGAAGCCGACCACGCCGCCTCCTGCTACTGACGAAAAAAAATAGTTTCGGAGTTTTACAAAATTGGCCCTTAGTAGGGTCAGTTTTATTTCCTAACCTATATTCTATGAAAAAAATATCTCAAAAATTAACGGGCTTACCAAAAACTGCATCCTTATCCCAAGGTCAAGCTGTTTGCAAAGAATGCGGAAAATCATTGACCATGAATGAATTAAAACGGCATAAAAGAGGACAGCCCTCTCCAGAATTCTGCACGGCGTGCCAATTAAGAAAATTGGGTTGGGTAGATTATAAATAAAGAGAATTTTTCTGTGGAGCTAAATAATCTAGTATGGTTGAACTTTTTGTATTTAAAACAGAGATGCGGATCACTAGTGTCTCGTTAAATTTTTAAACACACCGTTATTTACTTTTAAATTAGCCATAATCTGAGAGAAATTAATTTTTTGATTTGAATTTAGAATGATTTTTAAAATGCCTTATGTTAGCCAAAAATTATTACAAAATAAGGCAAAAAATAAATTAACGAGACACTAGTGAGATGCGGATATATAGTGAATAGCACTGGGGAGTAATCTAAATCACCTCTGGAATATACGCATACCCTCCAAACTAGACTAGATCAGGAATATATACATACTGCCCTACTTCCTGAAATATGGTTCTAACATCGTCCACGATGCGGAGCTAATAAAAAAGAGCCAGGTTTACCCTGGTTATTTTTTTTATTTTCGATGAGTCTGGCCCGGAGGGCGCCGTCTTGTATAGCGCCTGGAGGGGTTTTTTTCCTGACGCACCAATCGTCTGGTGTTTCACGGATTTGAACCCCAATGAACCGGTCACGACGCATTCGTACATGGGGGCATGGCCGAACTTTCGGATGATCGGCGTGCTCGCCTACACGAACCGGCCATCGGACGAACTGATCGAGCTCTTGAACCAGGCGCTCGACGATGGTTCCCTCTGATCCCCATTGATTCCCAATGGGACGACCAACCACGACCGCCGCCCACAATAAGCAGTGAACCGACTCCACTGTTAATAAAGGCGGTTGTGGTAAAAAGCACCCACGAGTGGGTGCTTTTAAATACATAATCATCAAATTGCCGCTCAATTATCTGGGCTGCCCGGTCTCTAAACGCGGGTGGGTATTAAAACAACTCCTTACGTTAAGGAGCTGTTTTTAATTATTGAGGTGTATTCAAAGCTGGGAAAATTTGAAAATTATGTGTTTTTATTTTTATTTGAGAGGGAGTAGACCTAAGTCGGCCGCGCCAAAATTCCTAAAGAAACGTCGGCACCAAATGCTCACGACAGAATTTTCATTAAGTTGTACTTCCGGTGGCACAACGTAATTCTGGTTTCCTTTGTTTCCTTTAAGGGCGCCGAGGCTTACAAAAGATTCAGCGTCAACAGCGTCCCTCACGGCGTTATTTTCACTGCCAGAGGCGGAAACCAGGTAGACAAACAAGTCGGGTCCATTCGTAACGGAGAAATCGGTCAGAGAAAGCGTTCTTTTGCCGCCCTGTTCCGTTATGGTAGCCTTGCCTTGAATTGTATAGGTAGAATCGCCCTGATTAAAAATTCCTCTTGCGAGCAAACGAGGTTCAATTGGGACAAGTTTTTGGACAGGTTTCGGCTCGGGAGCGGCGGCGGGCTCTACGGCAGGTTTGGGGTTGGCCACAATCTTTTCCAAAGATTCAGGAATAGTTTGGGGATCGGTTACGTGTGCTAAGGGGACATCTTCATTAATCACCCGGTCAGTCCAGAGCGCCTGAATACCAAAAAAACCAAATAACAACCAACCCAAGGCCAGAATACCAACAATCAAACCAAGAGCAATAAAAATGGTACGCCGCATATTGAACTAATACTGTTACAGCCTTGAATTAATTTTAAGGCCCAATTAGTTTAGCATGATTATGTAAAAATGAAAAATTGTCTTTAGCTGGTAATTTTAGTTCTGGCTGGGAGTTTTTTATAAAAATAACCCTGCTTTTTGCAGGGCTATTTTGTTAGTGTTCCTTCTCGAGAAACCATCACAACTATCTAAAAAATTAAAAAGTTGTGATGGAAGGTGCTCGAGGAGGGGGGCTGATTCTATTGGCTTAGGATCCAGTCGTGGTATCCCGGCTCTGGAGAGAGCAGATTCGCGCAGTAGGTGGAGTACGAGGTGCTGCCCATGACCGGGCGTGACTCCACCAGGCCAATCACCTGGGCTCGACCGTTCGACAGAGAAAAAACCGGTCCGCCGCTATCGCCGGGTCGCGAGCTGCCGCGGATGCGGAAGACCTTGGGGCTGACCCAGACCACGGCGGTCGCCATGGACTGCTCGACCTGCTCGGCGAGGGAAAGGCTGGGGGCGTAGCCAACAACCACCACGGGTGCGCAGACACCTGGCTGATCGCCAGTCGTTCCGAGCTCCGCGGGCTGAACATCATCCACCGGTTGATCCAGCTTGATCACGGCGATATCAGCCGTTGCTGCCCTGAAGCTGACGCCCTCTTCGAAATAGGCCTCCGCTCCGTAATTGGGGTGGGGGATCATCCGGCCCGCGTAGAGCCGCCAGGCGCCGCTCACCGGGTTCCGGAAGTATGCCCCGTGAGCGCTCCGGTCCGGGTCGACACAGTGGGCCGCCGTGACCGCGAGGGTGGGGGCGATCAGAAAGACGGTGCAGTTCCGATCGCGCGTGAGCCCGACCGCGGGGTAGCTGGCCTGGTCGTTCAGATCGCTCCAGAGCAGCTCAGGCGCGTGGGGGCATTCAATGCCATCGCCCGGCAACCCGCAGCCGGCCAGGGCAGCTAACAAACAAGCACCAGCATGCAATTTCATGACGATGTACCTCTCTTTTCAAAAAACTTCCTGGCGCGAGACTAGCACAAATAAAGAGCAAAGTCAATAACTTGACCCTGCTCCTCTAGAAAAATTAATAGCAATGAGAAACCTCTGTGTAAGAAGAAAAAAAAGATGAAAGTGTTATAACCCACTTTCATCACGAAGGTATGTGCAGAAGTTTTTAGATAAAAGACTGTCCAAACTTGCCTTTAAAAATCATCTCACCAAGCGGTTTTCGATCGGATGGTTGTTCCATTTTTTGCAAGTCTTCGCTCAAATCTGATTTTTCTCCCGGCTTGCCAACGGCCACCATGGCTTCAACGGTATATTCATCTGGAATCTGTAAATCTCTTTTTGCCCGGTCATAATCAAATCCTTCCATCCCGTGAGCAATTAAACCCAGATGGTTGGCTTGCAGCGCTAAACTCATCCACGCGGAACCCGTGTCAAAGGAGTGGGTGCGTGCTGGTTTTCCGTTATACGCGAAGTTATTCCCCGAAATTACTACTGCGAGGGCGCCAGCATTCTTGCACCACTGTTGATTAAATTCGCCCAACAACGCGAAGAGGGTCTCCCATTCAGGAGTGTCGCGCTCCGCTACAATAAACCGCCACGGCTGATTATTGTAAGAAGATGGCGCCCAGCGAGCCGCTTCAAAAAGAGGCAGGAGTTCTTCTGGGGTTAATTTTTCGCCCGATAAAGCCCGAGGTGACCAGCGATTCAGGAATATATCCGCCACCGGCACCGTGCTTTTGCGGGTTAATTTTCCTTCTAAGGGGAGAGCCATAAAAATAAATTTAAAAAATTAAATTTTTAGGTACCCAGGTACTATAGCAGAGCTAGGGCACTTGTCCACATGTATATACCTAAAGCATACTTGAAGCATACTTGTCATCCTGAATGAAGCGCAGTGTAATGAAGTCTCGCGATCCCGCACCGGGGGGATCACTCTGTACCGGTGTTTACTAAGAAGGGATTCGTGTTGCGCGTTGCGAGACTTCGCTTCGCTCAGAATGACAGGTGGTAAGTATGTCTTAAGGGGGTGCGTGTGTACTTGTCTACTGCTTTACTGCGCGCCCAGTACCGTTAGCTAATACCAATTATCTTGTGTTAATAGGCCTACAAAGGGTACTATTATGCTATATGAAGAGTTTTTTACTACCCCAAAATAGGGGGATTAGCTATATGTATATGCAAAAAATAGTTCCCCATCTTTGGTTCAATACCGAAGCAAAAGAGGCGGCTCAATTTTACACTACGGTTTTTTCAGATTCAAATTTTCCGACTTCAAAAATTAATAATATTTCTACGATCCACAATACCCCCTCGGGGGATTGCGATATAGTTTCTTTTGAATTATGGGGGTATAAGTTTATGGCGATAAGCGCCGGTCCATTTTTCAAATGTAATCCGTCCGTGTCCTTCATGGTTAATTTTGATTCGTCGCAAGATAAAGATGCTGCCAAGCAGCTCGATAAAGTATGGGAAAAATTAAAAACAGACGGCAAAGTTTTAATGCCACTCCAAAAGTATCCCTTTAGCGAGCATTATGGTTGGATACAAGATAAGTATGGTATTTCATGGCAGTTAATTCTGACCAATCCTACTGGTGAACAGCGGCCGGTTATTATCCCATCTTTACTCTTTACTGGTGATGTTTGCGGTCGCGCTGAAGAAGCTTCGGAATATTATCTTTCTGTGTTCAAGAACGCCAAACGCGGTCAGCTCGCCCGGTATGGAGCCGGACAAGAAACCGACAAAGAAGGAACTCTGATGTTTTCCGACTTTCAACTGGAAGGCCAATGGTTTGCGGTCATGGACAGTGCCCGTAAGCATGACTTCCAGTTTAACGAAGCAATCTCATTTATTGTCCATTGTGACACGCAAGCCGAAATAGATTACTACTGGGAGAAACTTTCGGCCAATCCAGCGTCCGAACAATGCGGCTGGCTTAAAGATACGTTTGGTGTCTCCTGGCAGATTGTCCCCACCGCCATGGATGAAATGATGTCTGCCAAAGATCCCGAAAAAGTAGCGCGAGTGACCAGAGCATTTTTGCAAATGAAAAAATTTGACATGGCTGTTTTGCGACGCGCGTATAGCGGAGAGTAGAAGCGCTTGCCAGTACGGCTGCTTTGTAGTATAATCAGCCTGTTAATTGTGATCTAAATTGTGCTTATGAATAGCGCCCTCAAAGGCCGTCTCAACCAGGCCAAAAAGAACACCAAGATCGGCAAGAAGTTAAAACGGCACACCAAGGTACTAAACAAAAAGAAAAAAGGCTAGTGACTTTTTATCATCACGGAACAAGCCCGGTTTTAAGTAGCCGGGCTTTCGTTTTTAATTTTAATTGACAACCAAGGCCTTTTAAGATATACTTTGTATATCTTCTCGCACCTTCCCAGTGAATATAATCGAGTTTCGCTCCGCACCCCACCTGCTGCTGTTACTCATTTTATTCCTGTTACTATGCAAATCGCTGCTTCTAATAACTACGCCCTATCGAGGGTTTTTTTATTTTAGTCAGCGATTACATTGTATATTGAATTTTTCATATGCCGCCGCTTAAAACGATTATTCAGGAAGTAGTGCTTAAAACAACGCCACCCGAAGTCTACGCGGCGTTGATGGATTCCGAAAAGCATTCCGCTTTTACTGAATTACGGGCCACCATTAGCCCTAAAGTTGGTGGATTGATTACGGCTTATGATGGTTTTATCACTGGTAGCAATGTTAAGTTGGTGCCTGATAAGATTATTGTGCAGCGCTGGCGGGCCAAGGGCTGGCCTGATGGTCATTTTTCCACCGTTACCATTGAACTTAAAAAAATTAAAAGCAAGACTTCGCTTCATTTCATCCAGACCGGCGTGCCGGCTGAATTCTACCTGGACATCGCCGCCGGTTGGAAAACGTATTATTGGGAGCGCATGAAGCGCTTGTTTGGCTGGTGACCCCATTCTGAACTTGCCGCTTTTAAACCCCTGCACTCAGGGGTTTTTTAATTCAACAATATAATTCGCTGGTTTTTTATTTTTAAACTTGTTACACTACTTTATATTTCTATTTTAAAAATGTATGAAAGCAAAATTTGAACAAGAAGAAGACGGTCTAGCCCCATCTACCGCCCGGCTCGAGGCTTTTAGTGACGGAGTGATTGCAATTATTGTAACCTTGTTGATTTTTGAGATTAAAATTCCCGAGTTGCACGATGCTTCTAGTGTTGGTGTTGGCAGCGCGTTATGGGCCATCGCTCCAAAATTTTTGGGTTTTGTCATTAGTTTTTTTACGGTCTGTATTTTTTGGGTAAATCATCACTATTTTATGCACGCGCTGCGGCGCAGCGATCGATCTTTGCTATGGTATAACAATCATTTGTTATTTTGGTTGGCCATTGTTCCGTTTGTTACCGCTTTTGTTGGTGATTATCCTCTGCAGCCGATGGTGATTGCCCTGTACGCTTTAGTTATGATGATGAGTACTGTTGCTTTCGCTAGTATGATTCACTACGTTTTTTTTCGTGGGCATTTAGCTGGCGCGCACGTGAGTGAAGGATTGAAAAAGCAAGAATTTCATCGCGCACTCTTCGGTGCCGCCTGCTATGCCCTGGCAGGTGTTGTCGCTTTTATCCACCCCTATATTTCGTTGGCCATTTTCGTGGTGCTGCCACTTTACTACGTGGTACCGCGTTTGCTCTCCCGCACCGAGGTTGCCCGCCACGTTTGAAAAAACACCAGAGGCATATAAATAAAAGCAACTCCAAATACCGGAGTTGCTTTTTAAACTAGTCGTCGCCTAGTGGAGTGCTGGGCCGCTCGGCAAATTACGTCCGCCTGTTACCACAAAACTCACGCAGTCACCCTGATTTTTAAATAATTCGCCAAAATTTTTCCAACCCCCCTGTTTACATTCTTGAACAGTTGTTGGCTCACTCGAAGGTGGGGGAGTGACCGCGGCTGATGCCACGCCCGAAGCGTTTAACAGCGCCAGCATCGTAAATCCAAATATAAATTGCAAAAAAATGCGTCGCATATAGAGTATTATTAAAAATAAAAAACCTTCGACCTTTCAGAGTACTCTAGCACAATTTAAAAGGTAAAAGAAGATTCAAAAAATTTCCCCTATTCCTTCTCTTTGACAAAGTTGTTATACTGAATGAATTACTATCAACTATGCCCGAAGACATTAAAATAGCGACTCTGCTCAGGCGATGGGCAGCTTTTGCCCTAATCCTGGCGAGGCTGAGTCTATTGGTCGCGCAACTGTCATTGAAGGGAGTTCTGCCAATGCTCTGGCTGGGGCAGTGCTGGTCACTACTGGATGGCCAGTCTACATTAAGGGTCTACCCGCGTGGAATGAAGACACGCTACATAAAATAATTATCGCGCGGGGACAACTAAAAAAAGAGTACCATATTCCTGGGGTAACTGGTGGCGCCGAGCTACGGCAAGGGGCCGAAGATGAACAATTTGTACTCGAACAAGCAACTTGGCAATTAAAATAAATGTATATGCAATTAAACACCCTCTCGCCCGAAGAAGAGCGGATTATTGAGCACAAAGGGACCGAGCGCCCATTCACCGGAGAGTATGATGATTTTTTTGTTCCCGGCACTTATTTGTGCCGACGATGCAACACGCCGCTATATACCTCGACCAACAAATTTCATTCCGGTTGTGGTTGGCCCAGCTTTGATCAGGAAATTCAGGGCGCGGTCAAGCGTATTCCCGACCCGGATGGTTCGCGCACCGAGATTGTCTGTAATACCTGCCAGGCCCATTTAGGGCATGTTTTTGCCGGCGAAGGGTACACGGCAAAAAATACCCGCCACTGCGTGAATTCAATTTCACTTAAATTTGTTCCCGGGGAGCAAAAATAAGTTATATGAAAAAAATTTGTTACATTTTCACGGTTGCTTGCACTCTGTGTGGCGTGCTCGCTACAAATCAAGCGGCTGTAGCGCATCTGGAGGGCGGTAACGATAAGGTTGTTGGAGAGTACTTGGTTGATTTTGGTTATGCTCCGGCGTCGCCCATTGCTGGCGCCAAGGCGAATCTGGCCTTCAATCTGGTAGATAACCAAAGCAAGCAGATGATAACTCCCGGTTACGTATGGGTCAGAATCGCGCGTGGCGAAGAAATCGTTTTTGCTGGGGCTTTGTACCCGCAAGCGCAAAATGTTGGCCTGACGTATGTATTTGGCGTACCGGCAAGGTACGAAATCACCGCGCGTTTTTTTGATAAAAATGAAACGCAGCTTGCTGAGTATGTTGGCGCGTTGAACGTGCTTGGACCCCCAGAGGTAGCCGAAACCGCGTCGGCGAATAAAAAAATGCTTCCTCCTAATGCGGTTAGGCCCCTTATGCATGGAATAGCTGGATTTATTGGTGGGTATCTCTTTTTAAGAATTCGACGCTACGCTTAAGGGCCAATATTGAGTTTTTAGCCGATTTAATATATGGTAAAAACCAATCAACAATGTCTTTTATTTCATGAGTGTTTTTTCAATTGCGGTACAAATAGCTTTAACGGCCACCCCTCTTTTAAAATACAGTATAATTTTTATCTTGGTGATGCTTGAAGGACCAGTGGTTACCATGGTGGCGGGAGTTTTGGTTTTCAGAGCGTGTCCTGAGCGGGCTGGTCGTCTACGCGGTCGTGGTGGCGGCTCTCGAGGCTATGGCTTCGGGCTTGCCAGTGGTTGCGGCCAACGCGCTTGCCTTACCAGAGCTGGTGCGCCATGGCGAAAACGGTTATTTATTTGAGCCGGGCAATATTTCCGAACTAGCCGATTGCCTTGAGCGCGTGTTAAGTAACAATGAATTGCGTGATGTTTTTGGCAAAAGAAGCCTCGAAATTTTTCAAACGCACAATATCCAAAGAAGTATTAATCGTTTTGAACAGCTTTATCAACAAATTGCCGAGGCCAAACCGGCCAACAGCCAGAATAACTAATTGCCTATGAATATTCATCCGGCTTTTACGCATTTTCCGGTCGCCCTTTTTACGCTCTACGCTTTAATGGAATTAGTGCGCTTTAAAAAAGTGCTGGCTCAACCATACTGGTTTTATGTCAAAGCAATGTTCGTGATTTTAGGGACCCTATCGAGCTACGCCACGTATTTTACGGGTACTTTAATCGAAAGTGATTTCGGTTCAGAAAGCCGCGTGGTCGAACTGCATTCCTCATTTGCCCTCGGTACGCTGATACTTTTTTCCGTTATCAGCCTGGCCTATGTAGTTGCCTGGCTAGGGCGCACTCAGCTACCGGCCAGGTACCTCGCGGCGGGCGTTTTCGCCCAGCTATGGCGGGTTGCTAGTCGGTTGGCCGCGGTAATGCAGCATCCAGGGGTAAGTTGTCTTTTGGCCTTGGTGGGTTTGGCCGGTATTACCGTTACAGGCGCGTTAGGCGGTGCTTTGGCCTATGGCCCAGAGATCGATCCGGCAGTCAGTTTTATCTACCATTTATTCTTCCGCGAATAGGGGGGTTAGTACAGCCAACAGCAAGCTCAATTGACTTTTTACGCGCTTTGTGCTATACTAAACACAGCAAAATATGCTATCATCGTAGAAATGTAGTCGAGTTTCTGCAGTACTTATTTTTGCAGTTAACAACTCATTTCTTTCCCTATGAAAGGTACCATTAAACGCCTCGTTTCTGAAAAGAAATTTGGCTTTATCGGACCGGAAGATGGATCTAAAGATATCTTCTTCCATGCTTCTGGCCTCCAGGAAGGCCTTACGTTTGACGAACTCCAGGTCGGAGACGTCTTGATGTTTGATGTCGAACAGTCCGATAAAGGACCGCGCGCCATCAACGTCGCTCGCGCGTAATCAAACCAACCTTAAAAGCCCCCGTTTCGGGGGTTTTTAATTTGCTCAAACCAAAGTAATTTTTGGGTATTTTGACTCGTGAACAGCGCCATGTTAAGCTAGGGCGCACTTACATCGACATATGCTTCCGTTAACTGTAAAACAAGTAACCAAAATTTTTAAGAATCAAAGTGGCGCTACATTTAAAGCGCTTGATTCAGTTTCCGTCTCAATACAACCCGGAACAATTTTTGGCCTCCTGGGGCCAAACGGCGCGGGTAAATCAACACTGATTAACCTCATTAGTGGCATCATGCTTCCTGATCAGGGTAGTGTGGAAATTTTTGGTGTTAATGTCGCGACGCAAACAGAACGCGCTAAGCAATTGCTCGGGGTTGTTCCCCAGGAGATTGTCATGGAAATGGCTTTTAGCGTTGAAGAAGTTTTATATTATTTCGGTGGAATGTATGGTGTGCTTCGTTCCGAGCGTAAAGCGCGGATCCGCCAAGTGTTGGTTGATTTAGGGCTGGAGGATAAAGCAGGGGAGCGCGCCCGTAATTTATCGGGCGGCATGAAGCGGCGTCTGATGATTGCCAAAGCAATTTTACATCGGCCCAAGCTGCTGATTTTAGATGAACCAACCGCTGGGGTGGATGTGTCGCTGCGCCAAAAAATTTGGGGTTTGGTTAGAAGGTTAAGCGAAGAAGGCACGACTGTTTTGTTTACCACCCATTATTTGGAAGAAGCTGAAAAATTATGTGACTCGATCACCCTTATTAATCATGGCCGAGTAATAAAAGAAGGCAAGCTTAAAGATATTCAGCGAGAATTTTCCGAAAACAGCATCCATTTTGAGTTGTTTGATCCGGCAGCGCCCGTGTTGGTCGGAGCAATCGCGGTAGGCAGCGAATTTGAATACCCACTCAAAAATTTAGCCGTCGATATGGCTGCGATTACTGCTCATTATGGCACAAATTTAAAATCAATTCGCTCCGAAGCAGCTTCGCTTGAACACATTTTCCTTAAACTGACCAACGATACTCTATGAGCACGCATATGTGGGCTCTGTATGCCCGCGAAGTAAAGCGTTTTCAAAAAATTTGGATGGATACAGTGTTGAGCCCGATTGTTTCGGTCGGTTTGTATCTGGGAGTATTTGGGGTGGTGGCTACCGGGCGCACTATTGGTGAACTTCCGTACGTTACCTTTATTTATGCTGGGCTGCTGGCCATGATCGTTATTAACAGCAGTTTTTCCAACCCTGCTTTTGCTCTTATTATCGCCAAAAATGTCGGCAATATTATCGATTTGCAAATTGTCCCTATTCCCGCCTGGCGAATCGGCATTGCCTACGCGCTGGCCGCTTTCACTCGAAGCGTCACTACTTTGGTGGTGGCGTTGGCAATTACCGCTTGGTTTATCCCGGCTTTCTCAATTGTCCACCCCATATATTTCATCCTGGGGCTGTTTATGACCGGGCTAGAGTTTGGTATGCTGGGGGTTGTATTTGGTTTCTTGGCTAAAAGTTTCGAAACCCTAACCTTCATGACCACGTTTATCATGCAGCCCATGATTTTTTTGGCAGGGGTGTTCTATCCGGTGGCCACCTTGCCGCATCCCTGGTCGGTAATCAGCCTATTTAACCCCTTGCATCATAACGTTAACTTGCTGCGTTTCACGCTAACCGGCTATAGCGATTTCAATCCGGCGCTTTCTGCCACGGCCATAGTTTTATGTGCGATTATTTTTTTTATAGCCATGCAGGTTATTGCCAGCCGTAAAATTCGCGCTTAAGTGGTAAGCCCCCGAAAGCTTGACAAATAGCTTGTATTCTGGTATACTTTTGAATTCTTAATCTTACCGGGCTTCCGGTAACGACTCGAGCCTCTTTGTGTCATAATGAGTGACTGAACAGGAAACGGGTCACTAATATGTCTATGACACAAAACCAACCCACCAGCGGTAATTTTGACGAACTCGGTATTGCCCCGACTATTTTGGCAATTCTCACGCAGCACAAATTTTTGGCCCCCACGCCCATTCAGCGCCAAGCTATCCCCCCGGCAATCGAAGGTAAGGATGTTATTGGGATAGCCCAAACCGGCACGGGTAAAACCCTTGCTTTTGGTGTTCCGATGTTGCAACGTTTGGGCATTAACGGGGGGCAGGGTTTGGTTCTCGCTCCTACGCGTGAATTAGCTTTGCAAATTCACGAAACGCTTCAAAAAATCGGCGGCAGCTTGGGTCTTAAAATGGCTGTTTTAATCGGCGGCGTTCCGCCGGATCGCCAAATTCGCGCTTTGCGCCAAGGGGTTCATGTGATTATTGCTACCCCGGGCCGCTTGGTTGATCATTTGCAGCAAAAAATTTTTAATCTCAACAACGTCAAAGTGGTTGTGCTTGACGAGGCCGACCGTATGTTCGATATTGGCTTTGCCCCGCAAATTGAGCGTATTTTAAAAATGGTCCCCCGCGTGCGCCAAACCATGCTATTCTCGGCCACGATGCCGGGCCCCATTGCTCACTTGGCCGCTCAGTATATGCAGTTGCCACTGCGCATCGAAGTTGCCCCGGCCGGTACCGCCGCCGCTCAGGTTGAACAGGAAGTTTTTATCGTCAGTAAAGAAATGAAATTATCGCTCTTGCATAAAATTTTAACCGAAACACACGGTGCAACCCTCGTGTTTACTCGAACCAAATTTGCCGCCAAACGCGTGGCCGCGACCATTCGCCGAATGAATCAAAGTGCCGTTGAAATGCACTCTAATCGTTC
Organism: Candidatus Magasanikiibacteriota bacterium; assembly: GCA_023246715.1. Classification (GTDB taxonomy): domain Bacteria; phylum Patescibacteriota; class Patescibacteriia; order Magasanikbacterales; family GWA2-37-8; genus JAHFHZ01. The sequence goes on from JAHFHZ010000014.1 coordinate 14,892, forward strand.
GCTAGCCCAACGGCGCGAAGCCTTGGACGGCTTTAAAAACGGCAAGTATCGTATTTTGGTAGCTACCGACATTGCCGCGCGTGGCATTGATGTTACCGGTATTGCTCTGGTACTGAATTTTGATCTCCCTGATGATAGTGGTGATTACGTTCACCGTATTGGTCGTACCGGCCGGGCCGGGCGTTCGGGCAAGGCAATTTCTTTTGCTACTCCCGATCAACGCAATGATATTCGGAGCATCGAAAAATTATTGCGTAAAACCCTGCCGATTGTGGCGTTGCCAGTCTTACCTGCCGCTCCACCGCTTGCTCCTGCCCCACCTACAAATTCTTTTGGTCCCGCCACTCAAATGGGCGTTAGTCGACCTTTCCGTGGGCCTCCTCGCTCAGGTCATTCTGGTCAAGGTGGGCGGCGTTTCCATCGTTAAACAAAAAATCCCCCGACTGGGGGTTTTTTGTATTGTAAACTATTCAGGAGCAAAAAATTGCTTACCCAGGCCCAATTTAACTTCTTCTTCTTGCTCGCGCCGTAATTTTTGAAATATTTTTTTGCTTAGGTGTTGCTTCTTAATGAGTTCTGCAATCCAACCCCCGCCGAGCAGATGTGGCATCATCACATAGTCGGCCCCGCTATGGTACAGCGCCTGTCGGAAATTTGGGTCAACCAGATTGGTGACTACAAAGGGTTTGGTGCGATGCGCTCGCAAATGTTTCAGTAGAGTTATTTGGTCAACCGCGTCAGGAATGGTGGAAATTATTAATTTTGCTTTGTGCAAGGGGATAGTTGCTAAAAATTCCACATCATCAACGTCCCCAAAATAAGCAGGGATTCCTGCTTGGCGCAACGAGTCGATTGTTTCCGGATTAAAATCGACTACGGCAAACGATGCCTTGCGTTCACGCAGGGCCTGGCAAATTCTCCAACCGATCCGATGATAGCCGATAATCCAAACGTCATATTCAGGTGCCCGCTCTTCTTTTTGGTTCAATCGGTCACGTTTAAAGAGTTTAAACCAAGGGGTCATTAATTCTTCAATTTGCTTATTGTATGTAATTAAATACGAAGAAATAAAAATAGTTGTCAGGGCCACCAACGTAAACAGAGCAAGTTCGCGATCGCCCACATGGCCTAGTTCACGCCCCACAAAAAGCAAGACAAAACCAAATTCGCTTACCTGAGCTCCGCTCAAAGCCGACAAAAAACTGTTACGTCTGGTAAATTTCATCAAACGGAACAAAAAATATAAAACCAATGGCCCCGTAAATAAAACAAAAACAATCATGACCACGCCCGGCTTAAGGATGGTGGAAAGACTAGCTAAATTAGTTTCGCTGCCTAATAAAACAAAAAACAGAATGAGGAAAAAATCACGCAATGGTTTGATGCGACTGGAAATTTCGCTCTGGTAGGGGGAACTTCCCAGCGACAAACCCGCTACAATTGCGCCAATTTCAATTGAAAAACCAAGCACGGTCACCAAGCTGGCCATCCCAAAGCACCAGGCGATAGTAAATAGAAACAAAAATTCACTCGAAACCGCTATGTGCTTGAGTAACCACGGCAAAAAAAACTTAGCCAGGAAAAAAATAAAACTTACCAAAATAATACCTTTGGGTATTAAAGGCAGTAACGCGGTAGATAATTCGCCCCCTTCTTTCAGCGCTGTTAAAACCAACATGATTATAATAGCGATTACGTCCTGTACCAGCAAAAGTGCGATTGTTTGGCGGCCGTAGAGCGATTCAGTGTCATGCTTATCGGCTAAAAGTTTGGTGGTAATAATCGTGCTCGCGAACGTCATCGCGGTCGCCAAATAAAACGACGGTAAAAAAGCAAAGCCTAAAAAATGTAACAAGAGCATGGTGAGTGGCCCGCCGATTAGTATCTGACCTAAACCGGTAAACAAAGCGACCCTTCCAATTTTTTTAAGGTAATTAAAGTCAAGGCTCAGCCCCACCATAAATAACAGCAGCACCACGCCAAATTGAGAAAAAAGATGATACAGCGGTTGTTCTCGGTCGAGTAAGTTTAACAAAAGCGGCCCGGCACAGATACCAGCCGCGATATAGGCCACCAAAAAAGGCTGTCGTAGCATTTTGGCTATAAAACCAATAAGCAGGGTCAGGCCAAGTAGTAAGCTTAATTGTAAAAATAATTCTTCTATCATATATTACACAGTAGTATAGCAGAAAATATCCCTTCGTTCAAAAGAATGTTGGTTCAGTTGCTGAACCAAGAAAAATGAGCTAGAGTAATCATATTCAGTAGCATTTTTTATGAAACAGGGGATTGTTGTGCAGCAGGCTCAAACCCGCCGTCGTTTGCTGTTACCGGCGGTTTGTTTTATCATCTTGGCTGCCTGGCAGGGAATCTTTTTTTTTCACAAATTAGATCTAACCCAGGGTGATCTCGGTCGGCATCTTAAAAACGGGCAGATTATCGTCGTGGCTCTTCAGCAGATCAACTTTAAGGAGGCTTCGCTTCTTTTGACTACCAACTATTATGCCGCGACAGTGAGTGAATTCGCCTTTGTGAACCACCACTGGCTTTCGGGAGTCCTATTCTACGGGTGGTATGCTGTTGCCGGGTATACCGGATTAAGCGTTTTATTGTTGCTATTTTCAATTGCGATACTAGCGATTTTTTTTGATATAGCTCGTCGGCAAGCAGGCCCTTTATACGCCCTGTCCGCGGGGTTTTTGTTGGTTCCGGTGTTCGCGGAGCGAAACGAATTGCGGCCTGAGCTTTTTAGTTATTTATTTGCCGGTATTGTATATTGGATTCTATTGCGCTTTCGTTCGGGGCAATATTCGGCTCGTGCCTTGTGGTGGCTGCCTATAATTGGGTTGGTTTGGGTGAACACGCATATCTATTTCGTCCTCGGTCCCTACATTGTTGGAGTATTTCTGCTCGAAGCGCTTATCACGCGACGGCCAGGGTTTGCTGCTGTAAGCAAAAAGTTAGTTTTTGCCATAGTGGGCCTTTGCATAGTAAGTGTTTTGAATCCAAACTTTGTTTCCGGCGCGCTCTACCCTTTCCGGATTTTTCAAAATTACGGTCTCGTGATTCGGGAGAATTTATCTATTCCCGCCTTATTGCGCATCGCTCCAGGGTATGGAAATTTTATTGTCTTTAAAGTCGCGGTGTTTCTGATGCTGGCGCTCGTATTAATTGTTAAGATAAAAAAAACACTGCAACCCCTTGCTGTGCCATTATTTTTTTCCATCGTATTTGGGGTATGGGCCTATGGCGCTGCCAGGAATGTTTCATTGTTTGGTTGGTTCGCGTTGCCAGCCCTAGCTGGCCTGCTTCGCTCTGCCCTACCAATGGCCGTTGACAAAAAATTTCCCCGGCTTGGCCCGATTGTCTGTGGTGTGGTTTTGTTGCTTATAGCAGCGCTCAGTATGCGCGCGCGATTAAGTTCGGCCGCGAAATTATTTGGCTCAGGGTTGGCGCATAAGCATACCGCCGCCGGAGTATTAGCTGCGGAAAATATTTCGGGGCCATTATTTAACGATTTTGATAGTGGTGGACAAGTAATCTGGTACGCGTTTCCCAAAGCTCGCCCGTTCGTGGATAATCGCCCTGAGGCGTACCCACCGGGATTTTTTAAATCTGCCTATTTGCCACCGTTAAGTCAGGAAAAAATTTGGCAGGAAGCGCTTAAGACGTACCAGTTTAACGCCATAGTCTATTCTCTTTCTAATTTGGCTTCTACCACAATCCCGTTCATCGTGCATCGATTACAAGATCCGCTCTGGGCGCCAATTTTTGCCGACACGCGCAGCATTCTGTTTATTCGGCGATTACCGCAGAATGAGTCGGTTATCAAACGGTTAGAATTGCCGCCGGAGCGATTTCAAATTACGACCCGCTAAATAAAAATACCCTCCGTTAGGCGGAGGGTATTCGTTAAAATAGTTACCAGGTGTAGTTATAACTCCCCATACTGTAGTAGGAGCTGTTGTTGTAGTACCAGTCATAACCCGCGCTCGGGTTATAGTATCCTGGGCAACCGTAGCTATACGATGCGTTGTAATAATTACCATAGTAATTCGTACAAGGGAAGTACAGGCCAGTGTAGTAACCTTTGACATAGGTGGTTCCGCCCGTCGTATAGGAGCGGTTAGTGTTAGAATACGTGTTGGAATAATTGTAGTTTTGGTAGGTGTTCGTGTTGGTTGGGCGGTAATTGTAAGCCGGGGCCGGTGGTGGCACGTAATTGCGCCCGGTGTTTTTTGCGGCGTTAGCCGTGGTAGCCACAGGTAAGGCATAGGCGGGTATAGCCACTGCCAGGCTCAAAATAAGTCCAACAACTAGACCGTTTAAGAATGTCCGCATAACAGAAATTTTAAAACTAAAAGTAACAAATCAGTATACCATAAAAAAGCCTCTTTGTCAATGTAGCTGTCGTCGTTGTTGGCGTTTTTAATTAAAAACCACTCGCGTGGTAGCGAATGGTTTTTTGACTAGAGTCTATTTTATAGTTATGAATTCGCAATAACATTAGCGAATTTGGTTTTTTTCATTCTTCCATCAAAGCGTTTCCGGCTGCGGTCGCTGAATTTGACTGTTCCGCTCACCCCGGCGTATAGGGTATCGTCTCCGCCCTGTTTTACGTTTTTTCCAGGGTGAATTTTGGTGCCTCGCTGGCGAACAATAATCATTCCAGCTTTTATTTTCTGGCCATCAAACAGTTTAACGCCCAGCCGCTGTGATGTTGAATCTCGGCCAAGTCTTGTTGACCCGCCAGCCTTCTTATGTGACATAAAGGTAAAAAAGAATAGTTTGAACTAAATTTGGCCCCTGCAAAGGCTCCAAAATACTGGTCAAACGCCATAATACCGAAATGAAAAACTATTGTCAAGAGAGCCAGAATTTAGTAGTATGTAATATATTAAGACCCATGAATTTCTATTACTTAAAAGTCTATTTTCGCGATCGGGTGATCCTGGCTGCACTTGTGGCATCAGGCTTGTTTTTGGCCGTCCAGTGGTGGCTGGCTGCCAGCAGTTTACGCCCCGGAACTGAACAGATCATTTTGCACTACACCGCTATCTTGGGGCCAAATCTGTCTGGCAAATGGTGGCAAATACTGTTCTTACCCTCTGCCGGAGCCTTGATGTTATTGGTAAACCTCTTGGTTTCGCTGTTGTTGTTTGGTTCGGAAAAAACTCTTGCCCGCTTGGTAATTTTAGCCGTGCCATTTTTGGAACTAGGGCTTTTGGTTGGCTTGTGGTGGTTAGTGGTAATTAATGGGTAGCCTGTCATATGCAAAAAACCTCCGCTATTGCAGATCGACATTTTTTGATTCTTTTAGCTGTACTACTTGTTTTTGGCCTGGTTGTACTTGCCTCTGCCAGCGCTCCACTGGGGTTTGCTAAGTTCAATGACACATTTTTCTTTTTAAAACGGCAGGTTTTATTTGGTCTGCTTCCGGGGATTGTCCTCTTTCTAATTTTAGCCCGTTTTGATTACCGGCGTTTAGTAAGTTGGGGGCCAATGATTTACCTTGGAGCGCTTGGTTTGTTGGCATTTGTTTTTTTCCCCGGTATCGGGTTGGTTATTAATGGTTCGCGTAGTTGGCTCGGGCTGCTCGGATACAATTTTCAACCATCAGAGCTGGCCAAGCTGGCCGTGATTATTATGGGCGCGTACCTGATAACCACCCGCAAACGCGATTGGAACGATTGGCAAACGAGCTTGGTACCCGTGTTGGCCACTCTTTCCCCGGCAGCGCTGTTGGTGATGCTACAGCCCGATGTTGGAACTTTATCGATCTTGGTAATGATTATTTTTGTCATTCTCTATATTGCCAAAATTCCCAGCCGCTTTTTGTTAATCATGGGACTTGCGGGGGTTATTGTATTTGGTACTCTGGTAATAGCCGCCCCGTACCGTTTGCGTCGACTGACTACCTTTTTGCATCCCGAACTAGATCCTCAGGGAGTGGGTTACCAAATTAACCAGGCCTTTTTGGCAGTTGGCTCTGGTGGCATCTGGGGGCTTGGCTTTGGGCAGTCTCGGCAAAAATACCAGTACTTGCCCGAGGTGAATGCTGATTCAATTTTCGCTGTGGTGGGAGAAGAACTTGGTTTTATAGTTTCCGCTGGGATTATTATCCTTATTTTGATGTTAGGTTGGCGAGGCTTCAAAATTGCTGCCGCCGCGCCAGACGATGCCGGCAAACTGCTGGTCTGTGGAATTATGGCCTGGTTTTTGTGGCAATCATTCCTTAACATCGGGGCCATTGTCGGCGCGTTGCCGCTTACCGGCGTGCCACTACCGTTTGTCAGCCACGGTGGTTCGGCGCTCTTAATGATGCTCGGCGCGATGGGTGTGGTGGCCAACGTGAGTAAATTTGCCCGTTTAAACTAGCTTTAAAATTGCTTTTAAGTGTCATTAGTATGAATCTGCTTATTACCGGCGGCGCCGGATTTATCGGATCAAATTTCATCCGTTATATCCTTAAGGTTAATCCTGGCTGGAAGATCGTAAATTACGATAAGCTTACGTATGCCGGCAACCCGGAAAATCTGCTTGATTTGCAAAATTTACCCGGCTATTCTTTTGTGCGGGGAGATATTTCAGACTCGGCCGCGCTTTCTCAGGTAATACAAGATCACCACATTGAGGCGGTCATTAATTATGCTGCGGAAACCCACGTTGATCGCTCCATTAACGATCCCGAGGCATTCTTAAAAACTAATGTGTTAGGCGTACATTGCTTGTTGGAACAGGTACGCAAATTTAAACTGAAAAAATTCATTCAAATTTCCACCGATGAAGTATTTGGTAGCCTTGCGCAAGGCAAATTCAACGAAGAATCCTCGTTTCACCCCAGCAGTCCCTACGCGGCCGCCAAAGCTGGGGGCGATTTATTGGTTCAGGCGTACTTTACCACCTATACCACGCCAGTGATTGTTACCCACAGTTCCAATATTTACGGACCATACCAATACCCCGAAAAATTACTCCCGTTGTTTATAACCAACTTACTTGAAGATAAAACCGTGCCTCTCTATGGTGACGGTCACCATGTCCGCGAATGGTTGTATATTGAAGATCATTGTCGCGCCATTGAGGCAATTTTGGAACACGGAGTTCCTGGCCAAGTGTATAACATTGGCAGCGGTGAAGAAAAAACCAATGTACAGGTTACCGAAGCCTTGCTTGCCTTATTTGGCAAGTCGACTGATCAAATTTCGTTTGTGCCCGATCGTCCGGGCCACGACGTTCGCTACGCCGTTGATAGTCAAAAAATTTCTCGTGAATTAGGTTGGCAACCCCAAGTTTCTTTTGAACAAGGCCTGGCGGCGACTGTCGAATGGTATAAGCAAAATCCGCTCTGGTGGAGTAAAATTAAAAATGGTGAGTTTAAAAATTACTATGCTGCGCAATATTTAAATTATAATTAACACATCAAGAGTATGAAGAAAATTCTCGGTTTATCGATGGTCGTGCTAGTGATGGGCGCGGGTTACGCTTCAACTGCTCCAGCCCCGGGCGCCAACCAGCCCGATGATGTTGAGGCTATCTTAGGGACTATCGAACTGGTGCGTTAAATTTGTTATGAAGATTCTTATTATCGGCAAAGGATTTATTGGGAGGCGTTGCGCGGAACTGTGGGGCGCCGAAGCTGTTGTGTCTGACCGGCGTATCAGCACTGTCTTAGATGTTACCAAATTATTGGCCGAGCATCGGCCCGATGTCGTACTGAATGCGGCCGGTGTGGTTGGCAAACCAAACGTGGATTGGTGCGAAACGCATCAGTTAGAAACTTCTCTGGGGAACGTTGGTCTGCCCCTGTTGATTGCCGAAGCCTGCCAAAAAGCCAGCTTGTATTTGTTGCATGTGGGTTCTGGATGCGTCTTCTATGGCGACTCGCCAGAAAGTGGCGGTTGGAAAGAGAACGACTTTGCCAATCCTTTGGCAGTTTACTCCAAAACCAAATATGCTGCTGATTTAGCACTATCCGTGTTATCAAATGTCGGTATCGGGCGCATTCGCATGCCAATTGATTCAATTCCCTACGCGGCCAACCTCATCGATAAACTGGCTTCTTACCCGACGGTAGTTGATGTCGAAAACAGCGTCACTATTATCGAAGATATGGCCGCCGCGTTTTACCAGTTGTTGACCAAGCACGCTACAGGCATTTTTCATGTGGTTAACGCGGGAACGATCCGCCACCGCGAAATTTTAGGGTTGTATTCTGAATTAGTTGATTCAGGACACACCAATGAATGGGTGACACCCGAAGATTTGGTACGCCGCGGTCTGGCTAAAAAAATCCGTTCCAACAATATTCTTTCTTCAGGTAATTTAGCCGCGCTTGGTATTACGTTGCGCCCTATTCAGCAGGCCTTGCGAGCAACTATGGAACAATACGCCCGCGCCAAAAAAAGTGCGATCTAAAATGATTTGATTATGGACGAAACTGTTTTGACCCCGGTTCTCACGATAATTACGGTTACCTGGAATTCCGCTCAAGTTATTACCGAACAGATCCGTTCGGTCATTAAGGCCTGCGAAAAAACTGCTTTTGAGCATATTATTGTAGATAATGCTTCAACAGATGCAACAACTGGTATTTTAGAACGCCAGTTTCCTGCACTTCGGGTAATTAAGAACAATCGGAATAAAGGCTTTGCTGCCGCTAACAATCAAGCGTTTAGTCAAGCTAAAGGGGAGTACATCTTGTTTCTTAACCCCGACATGCGTCTTAATCCAGGGAGCCTGGATGTCTTAGTAGCCTGGATGCGCTCGCGCCCCCATGTGGGTATCGTCGGGCCACGTCTGGTTAAAGAAGATGGTTCGCTCAATTTGGCCGCAACCCCACGGCGATTCCCCACTTTATTGAGCCAGTTGGCTATTTTGCTTAAATTGCCACATCTGTTCCCCGAAATCACTAATCATTATTTAGCGCGTGATTTAGATTTGGATCAGGAACAACCGGTAGATTCGGTGCGTGGTTCATGTTTACTTACTCGTCGAGCCTTGTTGGGCGCGCTTGGTTTTGCTTTCGACCCGCGCTACTTTTTATGGCTCGAAGATGTTGATTTGTGTCGCGAAGCGCTTTGTCGGGGGTGGTGGGTTGTCTACACTCCTGTTATTTCATGTATCGACTATACTGCGCGCAGTTTTGCGCAGGCACCACTTATCTGGCGACAGCTTCAGTTTGGAAAAAGCCTGCTCGGGTATTTTAAAAAATGGGAACCTTGGACAAGCTGGATCTGGCTTTGGCTTGCTCGGCCGATTGGCTTATTGTTCGCCATTCTTAACGCGCTTTGGTTTAAGTCTAGACAAATAATCAAAAATAATCCTGATTCATGAGTACGCCCCGCGTTGCTATCCAATTGGTTACTCATAACGGCAGCCACTATCTGCCTTTTTTATTCAATTCACTGGCGAATCAGTCGTACCGGGATTTTACCGTACTCATTTGCGATAACGCGTCAACCGATGACACTGCTGCAGTTGCTGAAAGGTTATTGCGAGCTACCAGTTTATCTGGCCGATTATTTCGCAATCAAACCAACTTCGGATTCGGGGGTGGCCATAATCAGCTGTTTGCCGCCAGTCAAAGCGAGTACCTGCTGATTGTTAACCAAGATATTTTTTTGCACCCAGATTGTTTGAAGCGGCTTGTTGAGTTGCTAGACTCACAAAAAAATGCCGCGGTTGTGGCGCCGCGATTAATGAAGTGGGAATTTGCGCGCGCCACGAACGAAAATATCAAACAAAGCCTCTCCGAAGTAGTGGATTCGCTCGGTTTAAAAATTTTACGCAACCGCCGCGTGGTAGAAATTGGAGCGGGCGAGAAATGGCCTCTGCTACCTTACGCTAAACAGAATTATCACGAAGTCTTTGGCGTGTCTGGGGCGCTTCTGCTGTTGCGGCGTTCCGCGGCCGGAGCTATCAAGCTCCTTGGCAGCCAGGTGTTTGATGAATCATATTATATGTACAAAGAAGACGTAGACTTGGCCTACCGTCTTCGTAGCGCCGGGTATAGTGCTTATACCGTGCTGCAGGCACTTGCCTATCACGACCGTACGGCGGCTGGATTTGGCTCGCACGGGGATGTGTTGGCTGCAAAAAACAAAGCAACTCAAGCGGAGTATGTTCAGTTTTCTAGCTATAAAAACCATCTGGCTACTCTATTTAAAAACGAGTACTGGCAAAATGCAATTCTTGATTTCCCGTGGATTTTCTGGTATGAGTTCAAGAAGCTGGTTTACTTTGTGTTGTGTAAGCCGCGCGTGCTTAGGAGCCTGTTTCAGCTGTGGCAACAACGCGCGAAGCTGGCTGCTGACCGAAAACAAATTAAATCTAATCGCCAGTTAAATTGGCGACAACTTCGACGCTGGTTTGTATGAAAGATCTTAATATTGTCTTTCTCAACTATCACTGCAAAGAAGATATCTTAAACGCCGTGGAATCTGTCGTCAATGACATTCAGGGTACGTCTTTTGCTATCCAGATAACTGTTGTAGATAACTCCGCCAATCAAGATAACATCAGCCGCGAATTATACTATCGTTTTCCGCAGGTAAAATACATTACTCATGGGCGCAATCTGGGTTTTGGCCAAGGAAACGCGGCGGGGTTTAAGGTCACGCCCGCCCGGTATTATTTTGCCTTGAATCGTGACACGCTTATTCCCGAAAACAGTCGTTCAATCGAGCGGTTAATTCAGTTCATGGATGCCAATCCCAAAATTGGCTGTATCGGTCCGCGTTTAATCGGTATGGATGGATCGCTGCAACAAGCTTGCTTTCGTTTTGACCTGCGTTCAATTCTGGTTAAGCCTTTTAAGCACATCAATTGGGATAAAAAATCCGCCTGGGTTAAAAAATATACCGATCGCTTACAAATGGCCGATTTTAACCGCGATGAAACCCGGCCAGTTGACTGGGTGCTTGGTGCGGCCATGCTGGTGCGGCAGGAAGCCGTTGACGCCGTTGGGTGGTTTGATAATCGGTATTTCATGTATATGGAAGACTGTGACTGGTGCCGCACCATGTGGGAACATGGCTGGCCGGTGTATTTTTTTCATGAAGTCACTATTAAGCACCGGCATGTCCGTGAATCAGCCAAAATTCCTGGTCTTTTTCGCGCATTATTAAAAAATAATTTGGCTCGCGTTCATGCTGTCAGTTGGCTCAAATATATTTGGAAATGGCGCGGCACCCATCGTTACTATGGCTCCGCGCCCTAGGATCGCCATTGTTATACTCTCGTATTATTCAGAGCCGTACCTGCCGGGCTTAATTAAGTCTTGGCAAGCCCTTGACTACCCTGTTGAGTCGCTCGTAATCGTGGTGGTTGATAACCCCCACCCCACGCACGGCTCTTCGCTTTCTAGTCTGAAGAGCCAATTGCTGCCCTTAAGCCAGCGCGGTTTACCCGAAATCGTTTTGCTCCCACAAGCGAGCAATTTGGGGTTCGCCGGGGGATGCAATGTCGGTATCCGCTATGCCCTGGACAATACCTTCGACTATGTATTGTTGCATAATCAAGACGGAACACTGCGACCCAGCGCGGTTACCGAATTGGTGAATTGTTTAGAGCAGAATCCGTCCGCCGCCACCGCTCAAGCGCTCGTGGTAATGCAGCATAACCCGGTGTTAATTAATAGCGCGGGTAATAGTGTGCAGTATCTGGGTTTTGGATTTTGTAACCAATTGAATGAATCCACAAGTTCCGTGCCAACAGTAATTTCAGATATCACGTACGGCAGTGGGGCGGCTCTGTTACTACGCTCTTCATTGCTCAAAAAATATGGCCTGCTGGACGAAGATTTTTTTGCCTATCACGAGGATTTAGAG
>JAHFHZ010000015.1 GCA_023246715.1 Candidatus Magasanikiibacteriota bacterium
TAGGCCATTTTTGGTCGAGTCTAAGCTATAATCAGCTGTTATTTTTGTGGCTCCGAGACTTGGATTCGAACCAAGATAAACGGATTCAGAGTCCGTTGTCCTACCATTAGACGATCTCGGAAGATCTTATTTAAACACCTCTCCGTCTGGCAAAGCCGTTAGTTCTTCGGGTGAAATAGTTTTGACTGCTGCCCAGGAAATCCGGTATTTTTTGAATACCGCCGGACTCAAGACCCGGCGCTTAGCGCCGTCCTGAACCAGGTAAATCCGGCCACTGCCCGGAGCGCGCACTAACTGTTTTGGACGGGTGAAAAGCACGACTGGGGGGCCGTCTGCCGCGTGGCGTTTGTGGTCAAAATCGTGCAGAGTAGACAAAATTGTAGCATACGTGTACCGCCAGTCAAGCCCCTTCGGTTGGCCGGTGTCATTCATCAAAAATTCTTTTTTTGCCTCGTCATACCCCACCAGCACGCTCACATGGTACGATGATCCGCCCCGACGAAAACGCAAGAGGGGATTATTGAGCCCGTAGCCGTAATGGAACGAAAAAACTGGCCGTCCGGCAGCCAATTCTGCTTTGATTACTTCCAAGTTTGGCTCGGTGACGACGGTTGCTTCAAACGAGCTGAATTCATTGATGATCCGGGCCGTGCGCGCGGCATCGGTATCGGAATGCGAGCCAAATTCTTTTACTTCCCAGTCAAAAAGCGGCAACATTAAATTCTGTTCCTCGGTACGATTGCGGGGCGCAACGCCCAAATAAAACTGTTCCACCATAATAATACTGGCTTCTTCACAGGCGTTACTCCAAGGTGGTAGCCAGCGTCCGTCGGCTACTTCGGGAATAAATGGAACATTTAAATTAACGAAACTTTTTTTGGTTGTGGTAGTTTGTTCCGCTCTGCTAGAGAGTACCGCCACCGCCTGTTCTGACAATTTATGGCCGGACGGCCAAGCAAAACCGCCTTTGTTCACGAGGGATAGTCCCGCGCAAAGCATTGCAACCAATAATCCAAAATAAAAGTATGTTTTGATGGGTATGCTCAGAATCATAAAACTAAGCCATTAATTCACCACCAAATTCCGTAGCCAAAGCCGCCAAATTAGCGGGAGCCGGCTGCGTTTCGCCTGCAGGTTGGTGGACGGGGGTCGTTTTGCATACCAGGCTGATTTTTTCTTGAAAAAAATGTTCCAATGTTTCTTCGAGCAAGCGGCGGTTTTTATGTTCCTCAAGCTTTTCTTTGTGGAACGCATAGGGCAGCGACAAGTGTAAACCATTTTCATCAATGGTCACCGGGGTACACATTTTTAAAATAAAAGTGAGTGAATGGCTTGATTTTGAAATCATCATGACAATTTCATCCCATTTTGCTTGGATAGCTTCGAGCGTGGTATTTGGCAATTGTTGACGCTTAAGGCTTTTAAGAGCGGTTTTGATGACGGAGGCATTTTTGATTGTTTCCGGGGCGGCAAGTACTATGGCAGGCGCAGCTGGAAGCGGTTGAGGTAGAGCCGCTTGAACAACGCTTGGTGGGGTAACTGCCGGTGCATTTGGTGCTACGGGAGGTAGAGCGGGGGGTGGAGACGCATTTTCGTTAGGGAACAAAAATTCCACCGCCAAAAGCTCCACGGGCAGCTGTGGGAGCGGTGCCGTTTTAATCTGCCCGCGGCGTTTGAGAATCAAATCTAATAAGCGGATCAGTTCCGTCTCGGCGAATTGGGTGGCTAAAGCCGTAAGTCGATCTAACAACTCGCTGTTATAACCAACCGCTTCTGCTTCTGGTAGTTTGCTCAAAATTTTGATATATAACAAATGCCGGGCAACCATCGTAAGTTCACGAGCTAGGTAATCCGGGTTGATGCCCCGGGCGGCCAGTTCATTCACGGCCGTAATCGCTCCAGCAGCGTTGCGTTTGGCCAAAAATTCCACAAAAGTGAGGGCTTCGGCAGTGGGCGCGGGAGGCAGAATAGCGGCCAGTTCGGCTGGGGTCAGCTCCGCGCCACCGAGCGCGGCTATCTGGCCAAGTAAATTTTCGGCATCACGCAATCCGCCTTCGCTTTTGAGCGCGATTTGGTTCAAAGTATCGGGGCTAACACTGAGCTGTTCTTGTTGAGAGATTGTTGCTAGGCGCTCTTTAATCAGGGAAAAGGGGATGCGTTGGAAGGTAAACCGTTGGCAGCGCGACACTACGGTGGCTGGGAGTTTGTGTGCCTCGGTGGTGGCCAGAATAAAAATCACGTGTTCCGGCGGTTCTTCCAGGGTTTTGAGCAGAGCGTTAAATGAACTGGTAGACAGCATGTGCACTTCATCGACAATGAACACCTTGTACGGTGCCAGGCTGGGCTTGAAACGTGTATTTTCAATAATATTTTCACGTACATTATCCACGCCGGTTTGCGAGGCAGCGTCGATTTCCATTACGTCAATGTGGCGCAGCGCCGTAATATCCAGGCACGATTGGCACTTGCCGCATGGTTCGGCTTGGCCGGCAGCGCGTTTTTGGCAATTCACCGCCTTTGCCAGGAGGCGGGCGAGCGTGGTTTTGCCGGTGCCACGGGGGCCGCAAAACAAATACGCCTGAGCCACGTGCCCGGTTTTAAGTTGGTTCATGATGGTGGTCAGGATATATTCCTGGCCAACCACGTCGGAAAAAACAGCCGGACGGTATTTGCGATAGAGAGTTGCCATAAAGGGCTCTTAGAGCGAGGGCTCAACAATATCAAAATCTTCGGGTTTAGAGGCTGCCAATTGAGAGCGCTCCATAATTTCGGCTTCCACGATCTCGCGTGGCCGGCCGTATTTAAGGCGCGAAAGCTCTTTGATTGCCGCCGCCAGTTCCTTGTTGCCCGATTGTGCCGGATACGTCATCATATTGAACGGCTTGGCGGCCGTGTTGTCAATAAGTAGTTTTATATACGCGGTGTACTGCTCCACGTTGATTAAATCGTAGGCGTTAAACACGGGGGCAAATTCTTTGGCCAGCACTTCGGCATCTTCAATACCAATGCGGAACGACACGAGCGTACCGGCGTTGCCCAAAACCGCGTCGCGCACAGCGGTTTTGCCCTTGTTGTCCTCTAACTGTTTCATGTACTGGTGCGCGATGATCAATTCCAGGCGGTACTTACGCGCTTCCGAAAGAATTGTGGCGATTGAATCGGTGATAAAGTTTTGGAACTCGTCAATATACAAATAAAAATCATGCCGCTCCTCTTCGGGGAGCGAAGCGCGTTCCAAAGCTGCCATTTGCAACTTGCTGACAATAATCATGCCAAGCAGATTGGCGTTAATTTCACCAACCAAACCTTTGGCCAGGTTCACCAGCAGAATTTTTTTCTGGTCCATTACCTCGCGGAAATTGAATCCAGAGCGTGACTGCCCAATAATATTGCGGACCATTTCATTTTCCACGAATCGGCCCACTTTGGAGATCAAGTAACCAAGCATTTCCGACTTATGGAAATCAGATGTCTTGGCCATTTCTTTGTCCCAAAAAGCGCGCACCACCGGATCCTTTAATTTTTTCTTCCAAGTGGCCACGAACGAATCGTCGGTAAACATACGCGGAATCTCGGCAATGGTGCCCGGTGTTTCCAAATCCGACATCAAGGTAAGCATTACGTTGCGCATCTGATGTTCAAACATCGGGCCAATCATCGAGGGATCGGTAACCATTTTGTAAAAAATGGCGATCATTTCCTGGGTGGCAAAATCTTTTTGCTCCTCGGTGCGTACCTCAAGGATGTTCAGCCCTACTGGGCGTTCAGTATCAGCCGGGTTGAAATAAATCACATCGTCGGCGCGTTCCTTGGGAATATGTTGTAAAACGTATTCAATAAAATCACCGTGCGGGTCAACAATACACACGCCTTCGCCATTAAGAATGTCCTGCACCGCCAACCCCTGGATAAAGACCGATTTACCGCTGCCGGATTTACCAATGGTGTATAAATGGCGGCGGCGATCAGAACGTTTCATTTTGACGATAGTTTCTTCACCGCGGTAGAGCGCCCTACCAAGCACAATGCCCTCAGTTGGCATGTTGATGGGCGGCGGGGCTTTGCGGGCGCCCAGCCAGTTGAGGTGCGGCGTTTCGGTGGAAGGGAGAGGCAGATGCCAAAAACCAGCTAGCTCTTCGGTGTTCATGACCATGTGGTAGCCTTCGCGCATCGTCCGATAAATTGAGTCGCGTACCAGCCCGGCGCTGCGGCGGGGGATAGCCGCGCCAAAAGAATTCCCGTAGCGGTAGATGTTATATTGACCAAAGGAATTAATGATATTTTCCAAATTCAGCTGAGCCTTTTCTTTGCTCGGGCTGGAGCTCACCAGGCGAATGGTTATTTCTAGTCCACCATGGCTGATTTTTTCTTCCATGTTTTTGACCATTTCTTCTTCCATCTGGGTGAGTTGGTATTTTTCGTGCCCGCTTTTGGCGGGATCGTTGCTGGAACCAAGAAGTTTTTTCCATTTATGCACCGCGCGCATGAATTTTCCGCGCTGCGCGACGTATTCAAATTTTTCTCCTTTGCGAATATCGCGGATCAAATGTACGCCTTCACGCCGCCAATGCGGCCCAGCCGGCCGCACAATGTATTGAATAACTGCCCCTTCATGTTCCATGATTTTGCTCAGCGGGTTCAAAATACCCACCAGTGGATCGCTATCCATTTTGCGGTAGGTTTTAAAAGGGAACACGGATTTGTGTTTGAACCATAAATAGGCACCCACCACCACGCTGGTCGGCTCAAAAATATTGTAGTCTGTTTCCTCGATGATCTCGGCGTGCGGGTATTGGGCATGGATTTGTTGTTCGATAAAATCCTTGATTTTATCCGGAATAGCCACGTAAAAAGAAATTTTGCTGTTCTTGACCACTATTTCAAAAGCCAAATGATCGTTGCGCCCCATCAGCCAGGCGCCCAGGCCGTGGTCGGCCTTCAGGCTGGCCACCGACGAAAATAAAGTCTCGGCTACGGCGATTTGTTCGCGCAGATGAGTAATATTGTCTTCTTGGGCGTTGGATTGCGCGCTTTCGTTCTTTTTTTCTTTTGGCACGCGGACCGAAAAAATCGTGCGGTGGAATGTTTTACTGTCTTTATGTTGGGCGTGCAGAACGGCCCGAAGCACGTACAGAAAAGCTATAAACCCAAATACTCCCAGGACAATCGTAAACAATAAAAAAATAGTCTGGTTACCCGCCAGCTGTAAGTTTAGGTCGGTTATAAGCTCGCTCACGTTCATGAGGAAGGTGGGTGTTTCTCTTTATTCAAAAAGATAATTTTGTCAGTTTTAATTTTTGCCTCTTGTTCCAAAAAAAATCGATTTACTCCGGGCAGCAGCCGGAGCCAAGCCAAAATCAGCGATAAAATTTTTTTTGCTTTAACGTGGGTAGAAGATAGGAGTTCGCGAATTTTAAGGGCAGTTTCTTCGCCTTTGATTTTAAATTCCTGTTTGGCAATCGGAGAAAGTCGCTGGTACGCGTCGCCGACGTTTTCTTCCATTACTTTTTCGATTTTGAGCGTAACTTCATCCTTAACGATTGGGATTGCCGGTTTTGGTTTACGCAAAGTCGGCAGGCGGAATTTGGAAATGCTTTCGGCCATGCTTTCGCCTCGTTTTGGTTGGAATTCTTTGGCGCGCGGCGTTTCGGGCCTGGCCAGCATTTTTTCGCCGCTCGAAATAGTTTCGGAAGTCGCTGAACCCGGGCGGAATTCACGCTGCTCGACGGGAAGTTTTGGATCAATTTCATTGGTGGCCATAGTAAGGCCTAGTATAGCACTTTAAAGAGCTATCGTCTATCGGGGTATTTTCCTTTCTTAAAACAAAAATCCACACGTATCCACTTGGTGGATACCTAGTCTGTCATCCCCGTGAAAACGGGGATCCAGTATCACGGTATGGGCTGGATTCCCGCTTGCGCGGGAATGGTCGGGTGTGATTAGGCGTGAACTACATACATGTGCAAAAAACCCCCGCCAACCCCAAACTCATTACAGTTGAGTTGGTAAGAATGCAGAGCAGGAGACACCATTGTATATCAAATTTAAAGCAGAGCCACTTTTGTCCCTTCCGGGCCATCTTCCACGCGGTAGCCAAGAGCTTCGATTTCGCCGCGCAGCCGGTCGCTTTCCGCCCAGTTTTTGGCGGCGCGGGCGGCATCACGAGCCGTAATAAGAGGTTTTACTTTAGCGTTGAGCGGCTGTTCTTTTTTAGATTGAATTTCGTATTCAAGCCTCTCAATATTTTCTTTGATCTGTAGGCCGAGGACTCGGTCAAAATCAAGTATGGTGTTATATAAAATTTGACTATATCCTTTTTGTGTCATGCCATTAAAAATTTTCCATAGTATTGATAACGCAGCCGGAGTGTTTAAGTCATTGTTAATTTCTTTTTTAAATTCCTCTTTTACTTTTTTATTAGCTTCGTCTGCTCCGTCTGTAAGGATAGTTGGTGAATGTTCATAGGCCACGCCATCTATAATCCTGGTGCCAGGAAAACCAGGTATTTCTTCCCACCCTCTTTTTTTAAGAGCCAGTGCTTCTTCGTACAAATTGTTTAACCCATTTTGTGCAGCTTGTAATGCTCCCCAGCTAAAAGTCATTTGTTTTCGGTAATGCGTTTGCAAGCATAAATAGCGATACGCCAGCGGGGAGATGCCTTTGTCTTTGAGCGTTTGCAGGGTAATAAAATTTTCTCCTGACTTGGCCATTTTATCCCCGCTCGGGATTACCAAAAACTCCCCATGCAACCAATAGTTGGCGAGCGGTTTTCCTTCGGCGGCTTCGCTTTGAGCAATTTCGTTGGTGTGGTGAACTGGAATATGATCAATGCCGCCGCAGTGAATATCAAACGGCTGTCCCAGATACTTGGTAGCCATCGCCGAGCATTCCAGGTGCCAGCCGGGGAATCCGACACCCCATGGACTCGGCCATTCCATTTGGCGTTTTTTTTGATTAAGGGATCCTTCACCCGCTGTGGCGGTTTCAGGATGAGTGTCCCGTGGTGTCGGGACACTCAATTTCCATAGGGCAAAATCATGAGGGTTTTTCTTCTCACCCAATTCCACTCGTGCTCCAGCCTTGAGGGTTTGGTTTTTCAAGTTTGCCAGCTTGCCATAGTCTGGCAGTTTGGTGGTGTCAAAATAAATTCCGTCGCTGGTACGATAGGTAAAGCCGTTGTTTTCTAATTTTTGCACTAAAGCGATCTGCTCGGGAATATGATCGGTTGCTTTGCACCAAATATTCGGCGGCTGAATTTGCAGCTCAACCAAATCCGTTTTAAAAGCTTTGGTGTAAAATTTCGCTATCTCCCAGGCGCTTTTGCCCTCGCGCGTGGCGCCTTTTTCAATTTTGTCTTCGCCATCGTCCGCGTCGCTCACCAAGTGCCCAACGTCGGTGATGTTCATGACATGGTTGACCTGGTAATTGTTGTATTGCAAAACGCGTTTCAAAATATTTTCAAAAATATAGGTGCGTAAGTTGCCAATGTGAGCGTAGTTATAGACAGTCGGCCCGCAAGTGTAGAGGCCAACGTGGCCTGCCCGGAGAGGCTCAAAAGGTTCGATTTTGCTAGAAAGGCTATTATAAAGGGTTGTGGTGGGCATAAGGGAAGACAAAAAACACCCCTAGTATAGCCCGGAGTGTTAAAATTAACAACCAGCCACGTCTTTGCCTAGATTTGTCTTTAGTTATCAACAGGGCCATGGCTCGTAATTGGTTTTTTTGGTATACTACGCAGTAATTAGCGCGTTTTATCTCGAGCATGTGTCGCCTCTAAGGCGCCGCCTTAACACGACGGTTTTTGTACTATGCAATTTTTTAAGCCAAAGTCGTATCTTGGAATTGATTTTGGCGCCGGCGGTTTAAAAATTGTCGAGCTTAAAAAAGAAAAAAATCGTCCGGTATTATTTACCTACGGCTTTGCTTCTTTGGGGCACGACGTGCATCACTTGCTCGAGAAACCGGATTTAACCCCGGTTGATTTGCTTAAAAAAAGTCAGCCCGCTGCCGCGGCGGCTGCTAAAACAGAAGCCGTCACCATAGATCAGAAAAAAATAGATGAATATGCCGGAGTGATTCGTTCGGTTTGTCAGGCGGCCCGGACTGTTTCTAAACAAGCCGTGGTAAGTCTGCCGGTGTCGGCGGTATTTCACACGGTGGTGAACTTGCCGATCCTGAAAAAAGAAGAGTTTGACCACGCCATAAAGGCCGAAATTCGCAAATTGTTGCCTTACCCGCTAGAAGACACAGTTTTGGATTACGAACAAATGCCTGATGTCGCTGGGGCCAAAGTGCACAAAGTAATCGTCAACGCTGTGCCGCGCCCTCTGGTGGCTTTTTATACCAAAGTATTCGCAGCGGCCGGCCTGAAGCTAGAAGCGTTGGAGCCAGAATCGGTAGCTTTGGCTCGCGCCCTGGTAGGCCGCGACCAGGCCCTGACGCTTTTGGTGGATATTGGCGCCGAGCGCACGAATTTCTTTATTGTCGATCAAGGCCGGGCGATGACTCAGCACAGTATCGAACTTGGCGGCCAGCGCATCAACGCGCTGCTGAGTACCGCTTTGGGTGTCGAACCGCGCGCGATCGAGCAATTTAAACACGATTTGTTTGCCACACTTTTGCAAAATCAGAGTTCCGAAACGGGGCCAGTTCGTCGCGAAAAATTCCTGAAATTGTTTGCGCCCCTCATCGACCCTATTGTCAAAGAGATTCAATATAGTTTAGACTTATACTTACGCCAGAGCGGAAACGAGAATCTGCGGCCGGAAAAAATCATTCTTACCGGCGGGGGGGCGATGTTCCCGTATCTACCCGAGCTGCTGGCTGAATTTTTTAAACTAAAGTGTTATATTGGTGATCCGTGGGGTCGGGTGGTCTATCAGGAGGGTCTAAAAAACGTGCTGCACGAGTTCGGTCCGCGCGTGGCCGTGGCCATCGGCCTTAGTTTACGCTCAATTCTTAGCCTTAAATGAAGTATATGGAGAAAGAGAAGGTGCACGTGCTTATTGTGGAGGATGATGTGTTCTTGGCTGGTATTTACCAGAAGAAGTTTGAATTGGAGGGTTTCAAGGTCAGTTTGTCCGACAATGGCGAAAAAGCTTTGGTTGATGCCAAGCGCAAACAGCCCGATATTATCTTACTTGATATCTTGCTGCCAAAACTTGACGGTTTTGCCGTGCTTGAAAAATTGAAAGCTGATTCCGCTACCAAAGAAGTTCCGGTTATTTTACTTACCAATCTTGGTCAAAAAGATGATGTCGAAAAGGGTCTTAAAGCCGGCGCCGTGGATTATTTGATAAAAGCCCACTTTAAGCCGTCCGAAGTTGTGCAGAAGGTTCGCCAGGTTTTGCATTTATAAGTTTTTGGTAGGGTTAGTGTCTATGTTGATAAGTCGATTTACCATTAAAACAGGAAAGGGGGTGACGTATGAATAAACGTCTGAACAAGGCAGGTTTTACCCTTATTGAATTGTTGGTCGTGGTGGCGATTATCGGGTTATTGTCTACCCTAGCGGTAGTAGCGCTCGGAGCCGCTCGCGTCAAAGCCAGAGACGCCAAACGGTTATCTGATTTGAAACAATTGCAAACAGCTTTAGAATTGCATTACGCCGATAACAACGCGTATCCGGCCGGAGCCGGTATTGATTTGGGTGCGACTAACTATTATTGCTTGAACTCGGCAGGGTTTGCGGCAATGAGCTGTGCGAACCCGTACATGGGACGCGTACCGATTGACCCAAGCGCGGGGTATTATAAGTACACCGTGGGGACCGGCACGTACACTGTTGATGCTACCCTCGAAGGAACCGTGAACGGTTTAAGCGGAGCGATTAAACTCACTCCAGCCGGCATCGGCAAATAGTGCTGTTTTAAAACGTCAAAATCCCTCGCCACTGGCGGGGGATTTTTTCTTGTCAGCTAAGGCCGTACTTGCTATACTAATCTTGTTTTTATGCCCCAATGTGGGGTAGCAGCAAGTTGTAATTGGTATGTATCTTTATTCGCAGTTCATTTCCGATACGTATTTATCAACGTATCTTTTTTCGTTAGGCCTGGTTTTTTATTTTTTTGTTTTTATCTGCGGCCTAATTTTAGGGAGTTTTTTAAATTCTTGGATTTGGCGCACGCGCGATAACGTGCGTTTTATTTCCGGTCGCAGCCAGTGCGTCTGGTGTGGCCGGAAACTGACCTGGTGGGAAAACGTTCCTTTGGTCAGCTTTTTGGCTCTCAAGGGTCGTTGTCGCACGTGCCGCAAGCCAATCCCGCGTCACTATCTAGCGGTGGAATTGTGTTCCGCCCTATTACTTTCGCTGGTGGCTTGGCAGTATGTCCGCCTGCCACTTTTTAATGCCTGGGAACTCTGGCGTGATGTATTTTTTCTCACTATTTTGATTGTTATTTTTGTTTACGACTCATTGTATCATTTGATTTTATCCCGGCTGATTTGGAGCGGAGTGGTAATCGGCGGTTTGATTAACTATCTATTTCTTCGTTTTACCCTCGGCGACATGGCCCTCGGCGCGCTATTGGCTGGCGGCTTTTTTTTATTCCAGTTCCTGCTTTCACGCGGCCGCTGGATCGGGGGTGGCGACGTGCGATTTGGCATCATGATGGGTGTCTGGCTCGGCTGGAAAAGCACGCTGGTAGCCTTGTTTGTCAGTTACGTGTTGGGCGCGGTGGTGGCGCTGGTATTACTGGCTACCAAACGCCGTGGCTGGGGTTCTGAAATTCCCTTTGGAGCTTTTCTTTCGATAGGAACTTTTCTGGCCTTATATTACGGGGAGGCAGCTATCGCTTGGTATATCAATCTGATTAGTTGGTAATGCCCTCAGTATGACGATTCCAAAACCGATCGCCGAGCAAGCCCGGCGGCTGGCCACTCAAATTGATGATTTGCGTTATCGGTACCACGTACTCAATGATCCCGAAGTAACCGATGCCATGTACGACGGGCTTACCGAACAGTTGCGTCAATTGGAACAAACGTATCCCGAGCTCCGTACGCCAGATTCACCCACGCAGCGCGTGGCAGGCACGCCACTGCAAAAATTTGGCAAGATTACCCATCGCGTGACGCAGTGGTCGTTTAATGACGCTTTTGATGAAACCGAATTACGTGAATGGGAAGAACGTATTTTAAAGATGCTTGAAAAATCTCTGGGTCAGCGCCCGGCGGATATTTCGTATGTTTGCGAATTAAAAATCGACGGTTTGCATATCGTGCTTACGTATGAAGATGGTACATTGCTGAATGCCGCCACCCGGGGCAACGGAATTGTGGGTGAAGACGTTACTCAGAATATCAAAACTATTTTTAGCGTACCGTTGGCGTTAGCCGAGCCGGTTAATTTGATTGTTGAAGGCGAAGCGTGGCTCGGCAGCGCGATGCTGGATAAAATTAACCAGGAGCGCGCCAAGCGGGGCGAAGCGCTTTTTGCCAATCCGCGCAACGCCGCCGCCGGCACGATCCGCCAGCTTGATGCCCGCATTGTGGCGGAGCGTAAACTGATGCTAACCGTGTATGATATTTCTAGCCCCAACGCGCCCGCTACCCAGGCCGAAGAGTTAGAGCAATTAAAAAAACTTGGTTTTAAAACCGATGTTCATTGGCGGTTGGTAAAATCAGTGCCGGAGATTATGGATTTTTATACTCACTGGCGGGCTCAAAAAAATAGCCAACAATTTTGGATTGATGGCGTGGTGATCAAAGTAAATCAAAAAAAATACCAGGAAGCGTTAGGGTTTACCGGCAAAGCGCCGCGCTGGGCCATTGCTTTTAAATTCCCGGCCGAACAGGGTACTACCCAGGTACAAGAGGTGTACGTGCAGGTAGGCCGCACCGGAACGCTCACACCGGTGGCGCTCTTGGCGCCAGTAAAGCTGGCGGGCACCACCGTTACGCATGCTACTCTGCATAATTTTGATGAAATCGAGCGTTTGGGGTTAAAAATTGGCGATACGGTGGTGGTGGAAAAAGCTGGTGATATTATCCCCAAGGTAGTGAGGGTGCTAGAAAAAATGCGCACGGGCAGTGAAAAAAAAATCAAACGCCCCACCCGTTGCCCGATTTGTGCGAGCCTGGTGCTACAACGCTCTTCGGGAGCCGAAAAAGGGGTCGCTTTGTATTGCGCCAATCCGGCATGTTTTGGCCAGGAATTAGAGCGCATGGTGCATTTTGTGGGTAAACGCGCTTTTGATATCGAACATTGCGGAGAAAAAATTGTCGAGCAGTTAATGAACGAAGGATTGATTAAGGATGCCGCTGATTTATTTGTGCTTACTAGCGGCGATCTGGAAGCACTTGATCGTTTTGCTGAAAAATCGGCTGCCAATCTAGTCGCCTCGATTGCCGCCGCTAAACAAATTACTTTGCCCCGGTTCATTAACGCGCTGGGTATCCCCAATGTGGGCGAGGAAACGGCTGCTGATTTGGCTGAATATTTTGGCTCAGTCCCCAGTCTGCAAAAGGCCAGCGCCGAACAATTGGAAGAGATCAATGGGGTTGGCTCGAAAGTGGCTCAAAGTGTCCGTGTTTTTTTTGCCGATCGTAAAAATCAACAGTTTATCGAAAAATTATTAAAAAATGGGGTACGCATCGAACGTTACAAATCGCTAGTCAGCGCGGGTAAATTGTCCGGTAAAATTTATGTATTAACCGGCACCCTGCAGAGCCTTGGCCGTGATGAAGCTAAAGAAAAAATTAAGAAACTCGGCGGCAATACCGCTGAAGCAGTGAATAAAAAAACTACCGCCCTAATTGCTGGAGAAAATCCTGGGTCAAAATACGCCAAGGCGCGGGCGCTCGGCGTGCCAATTCTCACCGAAGCCGAATTTCTGGAGTTGCTCAAACCGTGATATACTATGACTATCAAGTCATCTCAAAATCAATTTTGCAATGGTTCTATGTACATCCGTTGGTTTAAAGAACTCACGATACAAGACATCGCCTTGGTCGGCGGTAAAAACGCCTCACTCGGAGAAATGTATCGTGAACTTCGTAGCAAAGGATTGCGCGTGCCCAATGGTTTCGCTCTGACCACCGAAGCCTATCGTTTGTTTATCAAAGAAAATAGGTTAGATGCTAAAATTAAAGCGGCCGTTAAAAATCTGGATGCTCGTGATGTGCTGGCGCTGCGCCGCGCGGGGGCCAACATTCGCCGGCAGATTTTGGCCGCCAAATTTCCCTCTGTATTAGAAAAAGAATTATTGATGGCGTATCGCGCCCTTGGTACCGAAAATAATCGGTCCAAAGGACCAGTGAGCGTGGCGGTTCGCAGTTCGGCCACCGCCGAAGATTTACCCGACGCCAGTTTTGCCGGGCAACAGGAAAGTTTTTTAAATGTTATTGGTAGTCACGATTTATTGGTCGCCGTTAAGCGGTGCTTGGCCTCGCTCTTTACCGACCGGGCCATCTCGTATCGCGAAGCCAAGGGCTTTGACCATTTTGCGGTCGCCTTGTCAGTTGGCGTGCAACGCATGGTGCGCTCGGATCGCGCTGGCAGCGGGGTCTTGTTCACCCTCGATACTGAATCCGGTTTTCAAGGCGTGGTGTTGATTAGCGCGGCCTACGGGCTCGGTGAATACGTGGTTAAAGGTCGGGTAATACCCGATCAATATTTTGTTTTTAAAGATGGTGTTAAACGCAATTTTCCAGCCATTATTAGTCGACGCCTGGGGACTAAAGAATCTAAGCTGATAATTGCAGGGCATGGAACAAAAAATGAAAAAGTAAAAAAAACCGACCGCGAACGATTTGTTTTGACTGATGCCGAAGTGTTGGAATTGACCCGCTCCGGAATGCTGATCGAGGAACATTACAAGCGCCCAATGGATATTGAATGGGCTAAAGACGGCGTGGATGGCAAGTTGTATATTGTACAGGCCCGCTCCGAAACCGTGAAAGCCCGGCAGGACACCGCGTTTTTGGAACACTATAAACTTAAAAAAACAGGCAATGTATTGGTTGTGGGGGTAAGCGTTGGCGAAAAAATTGGGCAAGGCAAAGTGCGGATTATTGAGTCGCCGAAAAAAATGAAAGAATTTAAAGCCGGTGAAATCCTGGTTACTCGGTTAACCGATCCGGATTGGGAGCCAGTCATGCGTATCGCCGGGGCGATTGTTACCGAACAGGGTGGCAAAACATCACATGCGGCTATTGTGAGTCGCGAGTTTGGCATCCCGTGCATTGTCGGCGCAAACAAAGCTCGGCAGTTGCTGAAACCAGGCATGAGCGTAACCGTTTCGTGCGCCGAGGGCGAGGTCGGCCGGGTGTACAAAGGCCGCCTGCCCTACGAAGTAGAGCGGCGCAAAATTATTGATCTTTCAACTCTCAAAACCAAATTAATGATGAACATAGGTGATCCTGGCCAGGCGTTTAAACTGGCCGCGTTACCGCACCGGGGTATTGGTTTGGCGCGCGAAGAATTTATTTTTACTAATTTTGTCAAAATTCACCCTATGGCTTTGGCGCAGTACGCCAAGGTAACTGATCCAGTGGCTCGCCGACAAATCGCCGAACTTACCCGTGGTTTTCCGGATAAGACCGCTTATGGCGTGCAAAAACTGGCCGAGGGGATTGCGCTGATCGCCAGCGCCTTTTATCCCGAGAAGGTTGTGGTGCGTTTATCGGATTTTAAAAGCAACGAATACGCCACGCTCATCGGCGGGAGCGGATTTGAACCGCAGGAAGAAAACCCCATGCTCGGTTGGCGAGGGGCTTCGCGCTATTATAGCCCCGAGTACAAGCCTGGATTTAAAATTGAATGTGCTGCCTTTAAAAAAGTGCGTGAAGAATGGGGGTTGAAAAACGTGGTCGTGATGATTCCATTTTGTCGCACGGTGGAAGAAGCGAACCAGGTGTTGGACACCATGAAAGAATTTGGTTTGGAGCGCGGAAAAAATGGCTTGCAGGTATATTTAATGTGCGAAATCCCATCCAATGTGCTCTTGGCCAAAGAGTTTGGCAAACTCTTTGATGGTTTTAGTATCGGCAGCAACGATCTCACGCAGCTCACGCTGGGGGTTGATCGGGATTCGGCGCTGGTAAAACATATTTATAACGAAAACAACGCCGCCGTAAAACAACTCATTCGTGATGTTATTAAAACTGCGCACGCTGCCGGGCGTACCGTGAGTATTTGTGGCCAGGCACCGAGCGATTACCCGGAATTCGCCGAATTTTTGGTGCAAGAGGGGATAGATAGTATTTCGCTTAACCCCGACACGCTCCTCAAAGCTCGCGAACGAATCGCGGCGTTGGAGAAAAAATTAGGTATTAGCGCGAAAACCAAATTTGCCTCCGCAGCGGTGGTGGGTAAAGCGCTCCCGGCGCTTGGCCTAGCTGGGCTGGCGCTGGTATTTGGCGGGGCCACCTGCCAAACAGTGAGTGAACGCGCGGTTGAGGCCCGGGTACGCGCCGATGTGCAGAATCAGTTAACCGTGTTTCGCGCCGATCTGGAGAAACAAGTTACTGAACGCCTGGCGGAACAGTCACCGAGCGAAATACTGTATCACGAAACCGGAGTTGGTGAATTTGTGGTTCGTCTACCGGCAGATTGGAACATTACTCGCGACAAAGAAGATCAGGCGCGTTTTGCCGCGCCAGACAATTCTGCTTGGTTTATGGTTGAGAAAAAAGCCTATCGCAAAGTTCCTCAGGAAGCTCAAGCTGGCAAACATGTCGAATTATTTGGATTACCGGCTGAAATATTCTCGCCAACCGCTGTCAACCCTGTCTCCAGCACCGCGAGCCTGGCCCGAGCGGTGATATACCCCGAAGGTTATGAGAATTCCAAAACAGTGTATGAATTTTCTGGTAACTACGCTTCGGCCGCAGAATTTTTAGGCCGCGTAACGGAGTTTAAACCATAAAAAAACCGGCTTTTTGCCGGTTTTAATATAACAGAAAGGGGGGTGACAATTATGGGAAATAAAAAACCGTTGCACATGATTACCTTCCTCCTGCTCGTCATCGGCGGCCTCAATTGGTTGCTGGTTGGTTTATTTGGCTGGGATGTGGGCATGCTTTTTGGTGGCATGGGAGCCGCAATCTCGCGCGTGCTTTACGTGCTCGTTGGCTTGTCCGCTATCGTGGAATTAGCAATGCACAAAGGCAATTGCAAATGCTGCTCCGGCGGCATGATGAATCAGCCAAAAATGTAAATTCATTTTTTGGCGCTACACACCCCGCCTGCTTGCCGGGGTGTTTTTTTGTCAAAATAAAGATAATAATTTGACAGCATTAATCGAAAATTGATAGCGTTAAAAAGATTAACACTCCCTGTGCTTTGAATTACGAAACTCGCTTTACTGTCATTCCGAGCGAGGCCTTAGCCGAGTCGAGGAATCCCTTGACCAACTAAGTCAAGCGATTTCTCCACTACACTCCTGTGTCGTCGCTCCGGTCGAAATGACAATTGTGGAAGTTTCGTAATTCAAAGCCCTGTGGTCTCTGCCACAGGCTGAAGCCAAAGCCAAAGACGAAGTAATGCTCCAGAGTATTGGGGACGGGCTAATTGTCTCTGATCAAGAGGGCAAGGTCTTGATTGTTAACGAAGCAGCCGAAGGCCTGCTCTCTATTTCCGCCAAAGAGCTGATCGGAAAAAACATTATTGACGCCTTGCCGCTGGTAGACAAAAAAGGTCAGCTCGTGCCTGCGGTCGACACGCCGCAAGTGCAAGCTCTCGTACGCTACAACAAAATCAGCTCCGACAAATATTTGTACCGCCGCAAGGATACAACGACCTTCCCGATTTTCCTCACGGTGACGCCAATTTCACTCAAACAACCGCTCCATCGGCACGATTCAAATCTTCCGTGATATTACGAAAGAAAAAGAAATTGAGCGGGCCAAAAGCAAGTTTGTTTCCATCGCCTCGATTCAGCTCCATTACGCCCAAGCGAGGCACGTCAAGGTTGCGGTGGATAAGTCTGTTCCGAAGACGCTGACGATGGATATTGACCGGTTAAAAATGCATCAAGTTTTTCAAAATTTACTCAGTAACGCCATTAAGTATTCGGGGCAAAAAAGTACAGTAGCGGTTGACGATCGGATTTTTTTTTGGTAGTGTGGAGGCACTTACTAAGGTATGGGGCGGACACTATGCTCCCCATACCCATCCTGCGGCATCAGGCGTGAGAGATAAAATAGGTACGAGCCTGGTTGTATAACCACACGATGCCCAGACGGGCGATTAGCTCAGATGGTTAGAGCGCGTCACTGATAATGACGAGGTCTGAGGTTCGATTCCTCAATCGCCCACATTTGGTTTTAAATTGTTCTTCGTCAAGTATGCGCACCAGGCAGCAGTCAATTGAACGCCAGGGTGTTTTTTTTGTTTTGGTCAACGCGGCGCTTAATGGGTTGTTTCCGATTTTGATTTATGAAGGGGTGCACCGGCAGTTGCCGCCACTCTTGTTTGCAGCCTTGAGCAGTTTTGTGGCGGGTATTGCTCTGCTGTTTTTTGCGTATTACAAAAAATTTTTCGGGAATTCCTCCGGCGTGAGGCCTATGGCGCATAGGGGCAGTGCTGCTTGGCCTATCATGCGTTGCCAAAACTTACCGCTTCAGCTATACTAGCC
This sequence comes from Candidatus Magasanikiibacteriota bacterium, assembly GCA_023246715.1. Classification (GTDB taxonomy): domain Bacteria; phylum Patescibacteriota; class Patescibacteriia; order Magasanikbacterales; family GWA2-37-8; genus JAHFHZ01. The sequence goes on from JAHFHZ010000015.1 coordinate 17,580, forward strand.
TCGATATGTCAGAACAATCCTGGTTTGAAAAAATGTTCAAGAAAACCGGCCAAGGAATGGCTCTTACGCTCGCCGGGGCAGGTTTATTAATTTTGGAATTAGTTAAAATTGTCGTATTGGCTGGGGTGACAATTTTACTCGTCCGGCATTTTTTGTTTAAACCGTTCTATGTCCAGGGAGCGTCGATGGAACCGAATTTTGACGATCGCGATTATTTGATTATTGATGAGTTAAGTTATCGTTTTCGTGAACCGGAGCGTGGCGAAGTGATTGTCTTTCGGTATCCCGATAATCCGAAAGAATTTTTTTTGAAACGAATTATTGCTTTGCCAGGTGAGGGAGTCAAAGTCGCCGAAGGTAAAGTGACGATTTACAACCAAGAACACCCCGAAGGGGTGGTTGTTAAAGAAGAATATTTGTCTAAGGAACTGGCTACGGTGGGCGAACAAAGTTTACGCCTGGGGCCCGATCAATTTTTTGTGCTCGGTGATAACCGCACGAACAGTTATGATTCCCGTCGGTTCGGCCCGATTGAAAAAAACGTGATTGTGGGGCGAGCATGGTTGCGTGGTTGGCCGGTTTCTAAAGTGGAAATTTTTAAAGTGCCAGAATTTAATCTCTAAAAAATAACAAATTCCCATTTTATTCAACGACGGTTATGACATCTAAAAAAATGAAACAGCCTATCAAAAACAAGGAACGGAAGTTTTTTAAACGGCCGACGGCAACACCGACGGCAGCTGATGCTGCCCAAGCGGCGGCTGCGGCTTTTAAACCCGGTGAAAAGGGAAAAAAGACCTTCGCGTTATTGCGCGGGATGCACGATCGTTTGCCGAAAGAAGAGCGCTATTGGCGCGCTGCCACCCGGGCGGCCGAGGATTTGGCGGAGTATTTTCAATTTGGGCGGATCGACACCCCCTTGTTGGAAGAAGCCGGTTTGTTTGTGCGTTCACTCGGACGCAGTACGGACGTGGTGGATAAAGAAATGTATATTTTTGACGATCGCGACGGGCAAAAAATTTGTCTGCGTCCCGAAGCGACTGCCTCGGTGGCCCGAGCTTACATTGGTAGCGGGTTGTGGAATCAAGCTCAGCCGATTAAGCTGTGGTACCAAGGCCCGATGTTTCGCCACGATCGCCCGCAGAGCGGGCGTTACCGCCAGTTTCACCAGGTTGGGTTTGAAACATTTGGGGTGAAAGATCCGGCGATTGACGCTGAACTTATTTTGGTTGCGTTTGATTTTTTCAAGGATTTGGGATTGAACGTGGAAGTGCGGATGAATAGCTTGGGCACTCTTGAAGAGCGAGCGCGTTATAAAATTGAATTAATAAATTATTATCGCACCAAACGCAGTTATTTGTGTGAAGATTGCCGCCAACGACTCACGAAAAATCCTCTGCGCTTGCTTGATTGCAAAGAACCTGGCTGCCAGCCGGTAAAAGATGAAGCGCCACAATTATTGGATTGGCTGGGGGATGATTCCAAATCGCATTTCATGAAAACACTGGAGTATTTGGATGAACTCGGTGTGCCATACTTGCTTACGCCTTCGCTCGTTCGCGGATTGGATTATTACGCGCACACGGTATTTGAATTTTATTTGGCAGGTGTGGCCGAAGAGAGCGCCCAGATGGCCCTTGGCGCTGGCGGCCGCTATGATGGGTTGGTAGAAGAATTAGGCGGACGCAGCGCACCGGCTGCTGGTTTCGCAATTGGATTAGAACGAGTGGTGATGGCTTTGCATAAGCAAAACGAAGCCGAACAGTCACCGCTCTTAAAACCGCCAGCTGCCCAGGTATTCTTTGCTCAACTCGGAGATGAAGCCCGTCGTCAGGCACTGCTGTTAATTAATCAGTTGCGCGGCACGGGGCTGCGTTTAGCCTTTAATTTTTTTAAAAATTCCCTTAAAAACCAGCTGGAAGCAGCTAACGCGGTTAAGGCCAAGTATGTGTTGATTCTAGGCCAAAAAGAAGTTCAGGATAAAACGGTAATCGTCCGGGATATGGAGTCCGGCGTGCAGGAAATTATTGATCAAAAGAAAATCGAAGCCGTTTTAAAGCGTAAACTCGAAAAGAATTGACGAAATTGGCTTTGGGGGGTATGCTGGCGGAGGTACTATTCTAAAAAGAGTTCGCTTTTTAGTTAAAAGTACTGTATACTTAAATCATTGAACGGAGGTGAATTTTGTGTCAGAAATTAAACGGCGTAAAATAGAGTCGTTCGAAGCTTTCATGCGTCGCGTGAAAAAAGCTTGGCAGCAGTCGGGTAAGGTTTTGCAGGTCAGAAAAATTCAGTTCTACGCGCCCGGTAAAAGCCGGAATATGCGTCGTAAGAGCGCCTTGCATCGCTTGGCGATGGCCGAGAAGATCGATTATTTACGCAAGATTGGACGCTTGCCGGACGAGATGAATAAACTCAAAAAGTAAAGACGAACTTTGCTGGTTCAGCAAAGCACTGGTCTTTTTCTTTGCTTTTCTAATTCCATTGCTCATGCTTCAATGGAGTGGGGATCAACGAAAACAAAACGCAACGACTGCCTTAGCAATGGTATTGCTAGTAGGGGCAGTGGTTGCTTTTTTGTATCTGTTTGCCGGGCAAGCCATGGCGCAGACGGCCGGAAGTGTAGCAAGCCCGGACAGTAGCCTAAATACCGGTTTAACAACGATTGAACAACCACTAGGCTTGCCGAGTACTGATATACGGTTGATTATTGCCCGCATTATACGCGTGGCCCTGGGGTTGGTTGGTATTGTGCTTTTGGGCCTGGTTTTGTACGCTGGGTTTGTGTGGATGACCGCTGGTGGCAATGAAGAGCAAATTACGAAAGGAAAAAAATTGCTTACGAATGCTGTGGTTGGCCTGGTAATTATGTTGAGCGCTTTTGCGATTGCTTCGTTTGTAATTAATATGCTGGTTGGCAGCACGGGCGGGGGAGTGGTGACCGGTACTGGCGCCCCAGGAGCGGGCGTAGGGAATGTGTTTGTTGGCAGCGGAGCGCTTGGCGGTATTATTAAGGATCATTATCCGGAACGAGATCAGACAGAAGTCGCGCGCAACACCAAAATAGTCATCACTTTCCGCAAACCGGTTAGAATGGATACCTTTGCTCAAAACACGAATCAAAGTTTAGGCACCAATGGCGCGCCCTTGTACGGGGATTGCGTCAATATTGGCAGCGCGATGGATTGGAAGAAAGATTGTGACCAATTGATTTTGGATGATGACCATATTAGCATTCGTCGCTCCGACACCAATGAACCGATCGTTGGGGCGGCAGTATTGGCCAGCTACGATAATGGCAAAGCATTTACGATTGTCATTCGTCCCAATGATTCGCTCGGGAACGCGACAGATAAAGTTGGTTACAAGGTTCGTTTGGGTAAAGCGCTCCTGCTCGATGATATTGAGCGTAATTACCCGTCTATTTTTGGAGGTTCCGGAGCGCAAAATCAGTTTTATAGCTGGCAATTTACCTGTAGCACGGCTTTGGATAATGCCCCACCAGCGGTAGTAAGCGTGTTCCCGGGGGCGGGCGCGCGAGAAGCAAGAAATACGGTTATCCAAATTGATTTTAGCGAGCCGATGGATCCGACCGGCCTACAAGGAATTTTTGGCAATGGACCAGATCATTTTACTCTGGCAGGCCAAACGTTATTCCTAAAAACCGCTCAAAGTTCTGTTCCCGTCGGCAAATTTTTGTTGACCAATGGTTATAAGACCATGGAATTTATCTCCTCTCAAGAATGCGGTGTTAATGCTTGTGGCGGAAAAATTTATTGTTTGCCAGTATGCGATCGCGCTGGAGCAACTTGTAGTGAAGATGGGTATGATGTTTTGGTAAAAGCCGCCCAAAAATTTAGCATCTCTTCTTTTGAGGGCGTACCTTTTTCGGGAGCCATGGATTTATCTGGCAATGCTCTAGATGGCAATCGCGATAGCCGCCCGCAAATTGTTTCGTCTACCGCTCGGGTTTTCCCCGACCAAAAACAACCGGATAATTTTTTTTGGGATTTTAAAATTACCAACACCATTGACGCGGCAGCTCCTTATTTACAACAAGTGACGCCCGGGCTAGATGGGGCCAACGTTACTCAATTTGGCGATGTGGCCATGGTCTTTAGCAAGCGCATGCAGGCTGAGCCTATGTACGATATTGGTTTAGAGCAGCAGCCTGCTCTTGGCGAGCCGCTTTGCAAGGTGCCGCGCGTTACGTTTCTTAATGATGGTACTACCCGCACGCTTTTGAATCACTGTCCTTTTGCCAAAGATGATCGAGTGTATTATTTCCCGGTGCTTACCTCTGGTCTGCTCGACACCCATTACAACTGCTTCTATCCGGCCAAAGGCCCCGGGGGTAGCCAGCCAAAAGGCCTCAAGCAATCTTTGACCTGCGATGAAGCTGGTAAGAATTGCTGCGCGGTTAGCGCTGGAGGGGCAGACAGCGTCGCTTTTTGTTGCAATGGGCTGAATTTGCCACAAGCGGGGAGCGCAACTGAATGTTTGCAATATTTACGCGGTATTAGTCGTTAATTTTATTTTTTTAGTTCTCGACACATGAGCTGGCGCCGGTTAACAACTTATTTTCTTTCGGCCGGGTTACTTCTCGCCGCGGTTGTTTTGTTCTGGCAATTTTTTCCAAATGTAGCTCAGGCCCAGCAAGCAGCTCCTGATTTAGGTCTTAATTCTTCGGTTGGCAACGCGATCGGTTTACCGACGACGGATATTCGAATTGTAGCTGCCCGGATAATTCGTACGGTTTTAGGACTTTTGGGTATGGTAGCCCTGGTACTTGTTTTATATGCCGGTTTTTCGTGGATGACAGCGGGCGGTAACGAAGAGCGCGTTACCACAGCTAAGAAAATTTTAATTAATGCCGGCATTGGATTATTGATTATTCTTTCGGCTTACGGAATTGTCACTTTTGTTATTAGCCGCTTGTTGGCCGCGGGCAGTACGCTACCGGCGCATTGCTTTGATAGTGTTCGCAATGAAGATGAGGAAGCAATCGATTGCGGTGGTGTTTGTGGAGCTTGTTCCGCGGGAACGGGTGGCGGCGGTGGTAGTTTTGCGGCTGGTGGAGCCGGAGCTTTCTACGTGGCGGCCCTGCCGCAAGGAGCGGCCTGCGTTCGCAATGCCAGTACCGCAATTATTTTTAGTCGTGACGTAGACATTACCACTTTGGCTACCCGAGCCTTGGTAACTAAAAAAGAAGGCGGAGCGGCTATAGCTGGCGCTTGGCGCCATGGCGACCGTCATTCGGTAGCTATTTTTGTGCCCGGCGGCAGTTGCGCGCCCGAGCAAGGGAATGACTGTTTTGAACCTAACACGGCATACCGTTTAGCACTCACTGATACGGCGGGGATCAAGGCTGAACAAGGTACTACGCCACTCAACTGTTCGCTCAAGGCCGGGTGTGGGCCGGTGGAGTTTGTCAGCGGCAGCAGCGTGGATCGTTCAGCCCCTACTATTACCATCACGGCTCCCGAAGACAAAACGCAGCTTTCGGCTGGCCAAATGGTGTCGGTTGCGATGTCTTTTGCTGACGATAATGGTTTGCAGCAGCTCGCTCTCTATCAAAACAATATTTTGGTTAACGCCCAATCTTTCGCTACCTGCCAAAAAAGCGGCTCGGCACAGGTTCAATGGTCAACCTCTGGCTTAACGCCAGGAGATTATCAGCTCCAAGCCACTGCCCTTGATTGGGCGGCGCACAGTGGCGCAGATACTAATACTATTTCGATTCGTCCGGCCCATTGTTTTAATGGTGTTTTGGAAAAAGATTTAACCGAAGAACAAGCTGGGCCACCAGCCTGCGGGGGGGTGTGTGGCGCGTGCGGAGGGGGGAGTTGCGCGACAAACAATCAGTGCGCCGGTGGTTTTTGTCAGATCGCTACCGGGCAAACCCAAGGAGTTTGTGTTGAAAAATTACGGATTGATAGCGTAACGCCGCTTTCGGGGCCGGTGGGTACTTTTGTTACTGTCTACGGATCATTTTTTGGTTCGCCGATTGGAAAAGTCTATTTTGCTCGCGTAAGTAATCCACGGCCCGGGAATATGGTTGATTGGGTTTTGGCGGATCAGGTGGCTTGTGGGGCTGGATTTGTCGGTTGGGGGCCGAATTTTGCGATTGTTTCTGTTCCCCAAGGGGCTGTTAACGGTCCAATTTTAGCAATGACTGGCGGAACGAATAGTCAAAGCGATGCCACTAATGATGATTGGGGGGCAAAGATCGTTGATTTTCAACTCAGCAATCAAGCCCGCCCTGGTTTGTGTGCTATCAATCCTAACACCGCTTTGCCAGGAGCAATGGTGCAGGTTTTGGGTAAAGGATTTGGTTTGTTGGACAATGCGCAGGACCAAGTGCTTTTTGGCAGCACCCGCGCCTCGGTGTTCCCCGGTGATTGGGCTGATGTGGCGATTAAGGCTGGTGTGCCAGTTATTGATCATGGTACTACGTTGTTGACGGTTTCTAATAATGGAATTTCAAGTAATGCTTTACCATTTTACGTTAAACAGGGAGCAACCGCGAATGTGCCACTTGTTTCTACTATTTCTCCGGATAATGGCGCTCGGGGCCAGTATATTACCATCACCGGGCGTAATTTTGGAGCCAATTTAGGAGCGGTTTGGTTTAAAGCAACCCCGGTCAGCGAAGCGATTTTGGGCGATTTTACTTTCCCCGCGGCGTGTCAGGGATCGCTCTGGCGCAGCGATCAAATTGTCGTTAAATTTCCAAGATCGCGAGGAGAAGTGCGGACTAAGTATTTTGTTCAGATCCGAACTGCCGATGGCCAGGTGAGCCCGCTCGACGCTAATTTCACTTTTACTCTCAGCGATGGAGCGCCAGCGCCTGGTATTTGTAAAATTTCTCCGGTCTCTGGGCCAGTGCCTTTTCCGGCGGGCAAGACCGTGGTAATTAATGGAGAATATTTCGGAGCCAATCCTGATGTGCTGTTTTGGAAATCGGGCGCGTCCCAAAGTGCTGCTGCTGGCCGAGTTTCGGCCGCCAAGACACCTCCGTACACCGCGTCAGATACTTTGATTACGATCGTTCCTCCTCTTGGTGCTGAGACTGGCCCGGTAGCCGTCAATCGTCTGGTAGACAACAAGTTGAGTAATCAAGTAATTTTTACGGTAGGCGATTGTGTTAAAAATAACAATACTTGTTCAATTGCCGGCTCGGTGTGTTGTACGAGTGGTTTGGAGGCCGGAGTTTGTAAACCGCAGGGTGATTTATGCGCGGGCGGGCTTCGTTCGAGCGGATACGTTTGGCGTTTTAGCACTCATGATATTCCCGCGGTTCCCCAAGTAGTAGAGCGCTGCGACGCGAATACTGAACAGGGCAGAAATATTCCTACCCCTTCCCCCAGCATTATTTGGGACGCCACAGCGAGCGACGATCACCACAAAGTG
>JAHFHZ010000016.1 GCA_023246715.1 Candidatus Magasanikiibacteriota bacterium
ATTGAGATCCGTTTCTGGTTTAAAGGGCAGTGTGTTGGTGAACAGAAAGTTAAAATGTCTGATTTACCCGGTGTTCGGTTTTAACTTTTAAAGTGTTCGCTTTTATCTTTTTGGTAACATCCTCGGCGTCAGGTGCGCTCGGGCCGGGGATGTGCTATAATTATACTATATTTTTTAATCTTGAGTGTTTTTGTATGCTTGAACCCACCTATGGCCAGGCCATTACCGGGGCTTGGCGATTGGTTTGGCACCATAAAACATTGTGGGTGCTGGGCTTGCTTTCTATCGCGGTCGGCCATTTTGGTTTAAATACGTTTGTGGGGATGTTGTTGAATTTGGCGGATGCTAATTTTTTGCTTGCTTCCTGGTGGCCGGAAAATGCCCCGGTCATTACTGTTTCAGGCTCCGAAGGTCTGCTCTGGGTGGTGTGGCTTTGCCTGGTGCTCGGCGCGGTGGCTATTTTTGTGGCGGTGGTAGCGGTGCTTTCACAAGGGGCATTGATTGCCGCGAGCGGGGAGTGGTTCCGCAAACGCAGCTCGCCCAATATGAGCCGAGCCTGGCGCAAAGGCGTGAAGCATTTTTGGCGATTGCTGGGCGTTGATTTAATCCAAAAAGTTTTGTTGGGCGGGGTGCTGATAATTTTAGCTTTGCTGCTCAGAGGCATCTCTACCGAAACGACCCAAGGTTTTTTGTTGGTGGTGATAATTTCCACTGTCGGATTGTTGTTTGCCGTGGCGATCAGCAGCTCTACGATTTATGCCGCGGGGTATGTGGTGGAAAAAGAATTACCCCTTGGCCAGGCCTTGGTTGAAGGCTGGCGAATGTTTGAGCACCACCTGTTGGTGTCCACCGAAATGAGTTTGGTTTTGCTCGTGCTTAATTTGGCAGTATTGGCGCTAGTATTTTTTGGTTCAGTTCTAACCATCGCCCCAACACTCATTCTTTCGCTGATTGCTGGGTTCACCGGATCGGGGGCGCTGATTGCTTTGAGCGTAACCGTTGGTGGGTTTTTGTTGGTTTTGTTTATCGCTCTGTGCGGCGCGTTGTTTAACGCTTTAACGGTGAGCGCGTGGATGTATTTATTTATGAAAATGCATCATCGTGGCGTAACGAGCCGAATATTGCATTGGCTTAAATTTGCTCGCTAGACGAGTCGATTGTTTGTTTTTTTGCCTACGCTTTTGTACTGCTATGTCTGATTTTCCATCAATTAGCAATTTACTTACTCCTCAGGCGCCCGCGCCAAAAGACGCTAATCCAGCACGCGCTCAAAGGCCAGCGGCGAAACCGGCCGCACCGATTGATCTGGATAGTTCGCAGGCAAAGTTCACTCATAAAATGGAAGAAATTTCTTTAAAAGAAAAAGAAGGCCAGGTGAAAGCGGCAGCTGGCACGCAAGGGGTACCTTACTTGGATTTAGCTGGGTTTCCGGTTTCGGCCGAAGCGTTGCGATTGGTGAGCCAGGAGCTGGCCGAGCGTATTAAAACCGTTTGTTTCTTTTTTAACGCCAGCGAACAGATCCGGTTAGGTACCGTGGAGCGTACCGATGAAGTTGAAGCCTTGGCCAAGGATTTGGCCGAACGCCAACACGCGGAAGTAAAAGTATATTTAATTTCTGAACATAGTTTGGAGCGAGTATTAAAGCTCTATGCGAATTTGCCTATCGTGAAACCCGTGTCCAAGGACATTGTGATTTCCGATGAAGAGCTAGAACGGTTTAGCGTTGGCGTGGATAATTTACCCAGCCTACAGGATAAATTTAAAAATGTTTCGATCAGCGACATCATTACCTTAATTGTTGCTTCGGCCCTGAAGGTAAATTCTTCGGATATGCATATCGAGGCCGAAGAAAAAGGCATCGCGGTGAGGTATCGTATCGACGGGGTATTGCATGACGTGGCCACTCTGCCGCCTGAACAATGGAAACAATTTGTTTCCCGGATCAAGCTGCTCGCGGAATTAAAAATTAACGTGTCGGATCGCCCCCAGGATGGGCGCGTGACCTTGAAATTAAGCTCGGGGAGTTTGGACGTGCGCGTTTCAACGCTCCCGACCACGTATGGAGAATCGGTGGTAATGCGTATTTTACATAGTGGCAGCAAAGGGGTGACTTTCGATGATTTGGGCCTGACTGGAACCAGTTATGAACGGTTGAAGCGCGAGATTTTAAGGCCCAACGGCATGGTGATTACCACCGGCCCGACTGGCTCGGGTAAAACCACCACGATGTATGGGGTGCTGCGTACGCTGAATAAGCCCGGGGTGAAAATTATTACCCTGGAAGATCCGGTGGAAATTAAAATGGAAGGCGTGAATCAAAGCCAGGTTGACACCACCAAGGGATATACCTTTGCCAAAGGTCTGCGCAGTATTTTGCGCCAGGATCCGGATATTTGCATGGTGGGTGAAATTCGTGATTTAGAAACTGCCGAAATCGCTATTCAAATGGCATTGACTGGCCATTTGATGCTCTCCACGATCCATACCAACAGCGCGGCTGGAGCGATCCCTCGCTTTTTATCTATGGGCGTTAAACCATTTTTGCTTGCCCCGGCGCTTAATTGCGTCATTGGCCAGCGCTTGGTGCGCCGCATTTGCGAGTCGTGCCCTGAAGAAGTGACTCTGACCGCCGAACAATTAGAACGCGTAACGAAGGAATTGGCTGTTTTACCCGAGAGCGATAAAAAAGACGTTGATTTAGCACAGCTGCATTTTTACCGCGGCAAAGGTTGCAGCGCGTGCAGCTCGCTGGGGTATAAAGGGCGGGTTGGTATTTATGAGATTTTTTCGATGACCAAGGAAATTGAACAAATTATTTTGAGCGAGAACGTTTCGGAGTATACCATCCAAGAACTGGCCACCAAAGGCGGTATGGTTACCATGGTGCAAGACGGTATTCTTAAGGCGTTGCGCAAAATTACCACAATCGAAGAGATTTTCCGAGTGACTGAGTAGTAGCCGATTGAGCCGTTGGGTCAGGGCGTGCTTTTTATGGTATACTAGACTATCAAATTTAATTTAACTTTTGTTTTGTATGATGACTCGTCGTTTGGCCACCGCGCCTCCCCCCGAGCCCACGGTTAAATTTTACAAAACTATTGCTTTGTCATTTTTAGCCTTGACGGTAGTGTTGCTTGTTGGAGTGGTATATTTAAGCTCAAAAAAGGCTTTAATTACTATTGTTGCCAAGCAGGATTCCCGCACGGTCGACGCTACGTTGCATTTAGGCCCTGGTGGCAACCCTGATACGACCATTCCCGGCAGCGTTACCTCGACTGTTTTTAGTTGGTCCAAGAAGTATTTTCCGGTTCAAACCACTGCGGTTGAGGCGGTGGCCACCGGGGAGGTGATTATTTTTAATAAAGGTAGCTCAGACCAACCGTTGGTTGCCACGACCCGTTTGTTGACCACCGGCGGTGTTTTGGTACGGTTAAAAGATAAAGTGGTAGTGCCAGCCAATGGCCAGCTTACTGCAGCCGTGTATGCCGACCAAGCAGGCGCTGTTGGCGATATTGCCCCCAGCGCGTTCACCATTCCTGGGCTTAATGAAGAAAAACAAAAAATAGTTTACGCCCAAAGCCAGGCCCCGTTTAGCGGTGGTATGCGCCAGGTTAGTGCGCTTACCGCAGCTGACTTGTCTGCTGCCGAAGCCGATTTTAGGCAGCAAATTAAGGAGGCTTTTGTTTCTACCTTGCCACCAACTGAACCAACCGAACGCCTGGCGGTTGCAGTTGGGACCGTCACCGGCCAAGCCGATCATGAGCTAGGGGCGCAATTGAGTGATTTTAATTTTCAAGGCAGCGCCACGATGGTGGTGGTGCGATATGATAAGGCGCGCTTGGCAACAGTACTATCAGCAGAATTGGCCAAAAAATTTGATGCCAGCGCGGAAAAAGTAGCTCTTTTAAGCAAAGAGCCCGTAGTTTCTGTCGCTAGCTACAATTTAGCTGCTGGTACGGCCGAATTAGCCGCCTCGGAAGAAGCAATGGCCACACTTGACCCTGATGGGGCTAAACTTGCTGCTAGCCAGTTTTTTGGTAAGCGGAAATCTGATATTGAACGTTATCTGTTAAGCCTTGATCATGTGGCCGGAGTTGATGTGAAATTTTCTCCATCCTGGATGCTTTCGGCGCCGAGCGTGTCTGATAAAATTAAAATCGTAGTAAAGACCGTACAATAAAAGCCGCCGTGGATGCGCCGATTGACAACACGCGGTACTTTGCGTTATACCTACCTATATTGAAAAGGTAAAAACCAGCCCAACCAGCCACAGTGGCCGGTATGGTACCACTTTTGCCTGGCCAGAAAATTTGCGTAAAAAGCGAAATGTTCGGGTGGAACCGTCTTTAAAGCAACTCTTTAATGACCCCGGCAGCCCACGATGTTAGACAGACGTAGTGGGTTGTGGGGTTTTTTATTTAAAATTAATTATTTTGTATGGAACAAAATTCAATGAATAATTTGCGCCATTCCTGTGCTCATTTGCTGGCCGCCGCGGTGTTGGAACTTTGGCCAGAAGCCAAACGGACGATCGGTCCGGCAATTGAGAATGGTTTTTATTTCGATTTCGATTTTGGGGGAGTGAAAATCTCTGAAAATGATTTTCCGGCGATTGAGGCCAAAATGTTGGAATTATTACCAACTTGGAAAGGATTTGAACGCCACGAATTGACCGCTGAGGAAGCAAAAAATGAATACCCAGGCAATGAATTTAAGCGCGAATTAATTGATGAATTTACCAAAGAGGAAGAAAAAGTCAGCTTTTATAAATCCGGAAACTATTGGGATTTATGCCGTGGCGGGCATTGCGAACATCCCGATCAGGAATTGCGACATTTTAAATTATTATCCGTCGCTGGCGCCTACTGGCGAGGGAGTGAGAAGAATAAAATGTTAACGCGTATTTATGGTACGTGTTTTTCGGCTGCCGCTGAACTTGCCGTGCACCTGCAGCTTCTGGAAGAAGCGAAGAAGCGCGATCATCGACGGTTGGGTAAAGACTTGGGCTTATTTGTTTTTTCGGACTTAGTGGGCCCGGGAATGCCGCTATTTACGCCAGAGGGAGCAACGGTGCGAGGGGAAATTATTCGTTATTCAAGAGAATTAAACAAAAAAATTGGTTTTTTGGAAGTGCATACGCCTAATATTAACAAAGCGGAGCTGTTTAAAATTTCGGGCCATTACGACAAGTATAAAGATGACATGTTGGAAGTGAAATCACATTATTCTGACGAGCAGTATTACCTGAAGCCAATGAATTGCCCGCAACATACCCAGTTATACGCGGCGCAACGCCGCAGCTATCGCGATTTGCCCATTCGTTTCGCGGATTTTGCTAATTTGTATCGTGATGAGCGGCCGGGTGAATTGTCTGGTTTAACCAGGTTGCGTTGTTTTTGCCAGGATGACGCGCATTGTTTTTGCCGGGAAGACCAGATTGCCGAAGAATTTAACCGAGTACTCGGCGTGATCCGCGAGGCATTGAACACGTATGGGCTGGAGTATCGGGTACGTTTGTCGTTGCGTGATCCAGCACAAAAAGAAAAATATCTGGGCAGTGATGAGGTCTGGCAAACAGCCGAAGGTGCTCTTAAAAAATTATTAGAAGATAATAAAATGGATTTTGATACCGCAATCGGCGAGGCGGCGTTTTATGGCCCAAAGATGGATATTATCGCTCATGATTCTTTGGGTCGGCAGTGGCAAATTTCTACTATTCAGCTTGATTTAAACATGCCGGAGCGTTTTCAATTAATGTATATCGACGCCGATGGTTTGGAAAAACGCCCAGCAATGATTCACCGCGCTTTGATTGGTTCGCCGGAGCGCTTTATGGCGATTTTAATTGAGCATTACGCCGGGGCATTCCCGTTGTGGCTTGCGCCGGTACAGGTGGCGCTTTTACCGGTGGGCGAAAAGCATCAAGAAGCAACGGCACGTTTGGCCGAAGAAATGATTTTAGCCGACATTCGAGTAGTCGTTGACGCTGCCAATGAAAGTATTGGTAAAAAGGTCCGTTCCGCGGCCGGTAAAAAGATTCCGTATGTCGTGGTGCTTGGCGATCGCGAATTAGCGGGGGAGCCCTGGAGCATTCGCGTGCGTGGGCAAGAAGAGCAAATAAAAATTACCCAGGCTGATTTTATGAGCAAGGTATTTGAGAAAATCAAACAGCGTAGCAGGGACGTCTAAATTATTTGGTATATTTTTGCAGGCTATGGCCGTGGCTGAAAAACCAAAAATTATTGTTATCCTGGGTCCGACTGCTTCTGGTAAGACGGAGTTGGCCTTGAAAATGGCCAGAGAGTTGAATGGTGAAATAATCTCGGCTGATTCGCGTCAAATCTATAAAAAAATGGATGTTGCTACGGCTAAGCCGCTGGGAGTTTGGCGTACTCATGAGGGGGTGCGAGCCTATATGGTTGAGGGGGTACCACACTATTTAATGGATATTGTCGATCCAGGCGAGGGTTTTAGCGTGGCTGAATTCAAGCGCCGCGCGTTGACCCAGATTAAACATATTTTACAGCGCGGCAAACAGCCCTTAATTGTGGGTGGAACAGGCCTTTATATTTGGAGCGTGGTTGATAATTTAAATTTACCGCAGGTGGTTCCGAACCAAAAATTGCGTCGAAGTTTGGAGCGAAAACAGCCGGCGGAGCTGGTGGATTTGCTTAAAAGTATCGATCCGGTTTCCGCTCGACGGATCGATTTAAAAAATTCCCGCCGTTTACTACGTGCCTTGGAAGTCGCCATTTTGACCGGGGCATCATTTTATCAGGAACGAACTGCTGGCTTGCCTTTGTTTGATTCCTTACAAGTGGGAATTAATTGGGAATTAGCTGATCTGGAAGAGCGCATAAAAGACCGTATTGCTAAACAATTCAACGATGGTTTGATTGATGAAACTCAATGCCTGATTCGCCAAAAATATTCCTGGAGTTTACCGAGTATGAGCGGGATTGGGTACCATGAAGTGGCTAGTTTTTTACAGGGTGAACTCACTAAAAATGAGCTGTTGCGCCGTTTGCACGTGGCCACCCGGCGCTACGCTAAACGCCAGCTTACCTGGTTTCGTCGTGATCGGCGGATTTGTTGGTTGCAGGGGGGTCAATATCTTGCGGCGATGGAAATGGCTAGAAAATTTTTACAAAAAAACGACCCTGTTTAAGGGTCGTTTTTAAATCAGGAGACTTATTCAGTTTTAAGTGGGATTTCGGCTCCCGTAAAATCAATCTTTTTTCCGGTTACTTGGTCTTCGGCAGTGACTCGCGGTTTGCCTACTAAGGTGCTTTGGGTTGGGTTTTTGCTGGTGAGCGTAATGATAAACGGCGCTGCGAGCACGTCAACGCTTTCTGGCATTTCGGGAATGTTCCAGGTGATTCTTTGATTTTTTTCATCGTAGTTCAAAGTGCCGGCAGCTGGCGAGTCGTTGGTTTGCCAGACTACTTTTCCAAAAACATCGGCAGTGACTGAAATATTTTTCAGGCCATGCACATGATTGGTGAGTACCCAGATGGTTGGAAAAATCTTGGTGTTATTTGGTCCGGTCGTTTCTTCGGTTTTGATTTCAAGTGCCAGGTCGGAGTTAATCGTTAGTTTAGTGGGCGCGATCGTGCTTTGTTTTTTGGTATTGCCGGGAGCTATATAGCTTATTGCTCCAAGCAGGGTAATAGTGGACCCGCTGACGCTAGACCACTCAAATTGAGCATGATCACGAACGGGCAATGACAAATCGATCAGCACTTCTTTGCCGGGTTTGAGAAGCGCCAAGTCTGGGATTTTTTTGCTGTCCCAAGTAATTTGCCCGTGCCGAAGCTGTTCGCTTAGTTGTTCGCCAGTAATATCGCCATTGTGGGTGTCCTGAATGCCTGGCCAGTACAGGGCGCTTTGTTTGTTAATTGACGGGCTATCGATGCTCAAGCGGATAACCGCGTTTTGGATTTGGTCTTTGCTGTTATTTTGGAGCCGCAGGGCAATATTTAACAGTTCGCCTGGTCGGGTTTCGCTGTCGCCATTGGTGCCATTTATAATTAACGACAGGCTAACATTTTCTTGAGCCAGCGCAGTCACGAGTGAGCTTTCCGCGACCGGATAGGTGGGGGCGCCTTCTTTGCCGGCTTGAGTGGTAAGGATTGCTTTAATTTTTGCTTGTTGATCCTCGACCGAAGAAAATTGACCTTTTAGTTTGTAGGTTAGTTGGTTAGAAGTTGTGGCGGTGGCAAAAGTAATTGTCCAGCGTTGGTTTTTATCGAGCGGAGGTGTAGACGAGTTGACCGTAAAGGACGGCGGGATTGTTGGTGATAATGTAAGCGGCGGCCACTGCAACGTTGGGTCGGTTTGATTTATGGTAAGGCTATATTCGATTTGTTGCCCCGTGACCGCTTCGGCTGGGCCGCTTATTTTGAGCGCGATGGGCGATTTTTTAGGTAGGATCGTGAGCGTGGCATGTTTTTGTAATACCGAGGCTAGATTTTCGGGCTGATAATTCAGGACAATTCGCCAGGATTGCTCGGCGCCTACTGTGCCGTACATGCGGCCGGTTAGGGCGACTGCGCCGCTCGCGTGGGGAGCGATCTTGCCGAGCGCGATTTCATTTTTTCCTTCATTCACGAACGGTTGGGTGCTGGAAACGAATTGAAATCCATCAGGATAGCGGATTGCCAAGGTGGCGCCGGTAAGAGCGGCGGAATCATCGTTGGCATAGCGAATGATATAGGTCGTGGTATCACCCAGCGTTATTTTTTCTGGGCCGGTAACGACTAGCTTGACCGTGGTATCGGCGAAATTTTTATCGGTTGGCAGAATAAATAAGCCGATCCAAGCGGCGCCAGCAATCAGCGCGCCGAGCGCCAGGATAGTAAATAAAAATTTAAAGAGCGAGAACTCCTTTTTTAATTTGATCTCCTTCATATTGGGGAGCCGACCGGTTGAATCTTCGTAAATTGAGGTGAGCTGACGCTCGATTTTTTTTTCCACGTTGGGCACGCGGCGGCGGAATTTTTTCGTTGTTTCCGCGGCGCTCGCTTTTGTCGAGCGTCGTTTACGGGCGGTGGGCAGCAGCGATTCACTGCCTGGTTCAAAAGGATTATTTTCAGACATACATGATAGGTTTTTATTAATATAAATGGGTTTATTTCATCGTTTGATTTTCTAGTTTTAAACTCCACACCGTATCTTTAGCCAGCGGTTGGGTGCTGATTGCCGCGCCGTTTAACGCCCGTTCAAGGCCTGGGCCGTCCGACCACGAGATTTTCCAGGTCGGGGGAAGAATTATTTGGCTCTCGAAATAATTTTTACTCCCGGATTGATTTTGAACGATTAATTGATATCCGGTTTGAAAAGAAGCGGGCAGAAAAATCGTTTTCCATTTAGCCAGCGACCCGCCAGGTTCTATTTTTTTACCAAGTTTGAACGGTAAGCGGTAGGTAAACTGAACCGTAGACGTGCTGCCTGGGTTGGTGAGCGCCCAATTGCCAAAAACAGTTTTGCCAAACTCGTTGGTGATTTTAGTTCCTGATTCAGTGTCAAAATCCTGGAGTTGTTCGGTTTTTTGCAATAGTTCATCTTTTTCATACCAGCTTTCTGGAGCGCGGAAATTTTCTTCGGAGGGCCAACTAAAGCCCTGAGCGGAAAGAAGGGAGCTGCCAGCAGGGACATAGACCCGCAGGTAACTAATGTTGGGCACCCCGTACCAAAGTTCTCCTGGCTGGCCGCTATGACTACGTGTGATCGTGACCGTGTCGGTAAGTGTGCCGTCCGCGTCAACGTCTACCTGGTGACTGATCGTTTGTTCAAGAACAGCGTTTGTTTTTTGTCCCTGGATATTTGAATCAACAACCAGTAGGTAATCTTCGTTTCCACGGGTTTGAGTAATGGCGCCGGCCCAGCCAAACGAACGTAGTGTTCCTTCGGCAATTGGATCGTTGACGTACGCCTGGATTTCTTTTTTTTGCAAAGCATCGCTGAGTTCCGTTAGTACGGGCAACAGATCAAGCGTTGATCGGCTGGTAAGGCGACCCAGCAACACGGGCGCCAGATCGGATAAAATTTGTTTTGGTTTATTATTCTTTTTTTCCGGGCCGGTTTCGACGATCCGTTGCAAGATTTGCGTGGCGTTACTCGCCTCTAGGGTCACGCTGCGCGAGGAATCGGTGATCGGACCGGTCAACTTTAGTACTCGTTTTAGGACCGTGGCGTTGATGGCAAAGACTCCATCAGCGCTTTTTCCCCGGCTCAGCCGGTAAAATTGGAGGATTTTTTCGGCACTGGTTTTAAAATCAGGAAACCAATTAGCATCTTGGAATTCCCACCGCTTGTTGGTAAGCAGGAGCGGCGCGGGAGGTTCCAGATATTTGCTTAATTGTCCAGAGACGTCATACGTGCCACCGGGCGGAACTTCTAAGTTTACTAAATGTCCATCTTGTAGTTCGATTACCGCGAAACTGCCCATAAAACCTCCCGTGGCGCGTAGTTCGTCGGGGTTTTGGAAAACTAATAAATATCGCCGAAACCCTTGTCCACCAAAAATTTCTTTCAACGAATGACCTAACTCCAACGAAGATTCCAGATCACTCACGCCAGCCGTGTAGAGCACCCGGAATTTTTGAAAGCTGCCCTGAACATCTTTTGGCAAGGAAGAAGGGTCTACAGTCGCAAGTTTTTTTAGCGCATTTTGATAATGTGGTAAAGCAACGGTTAAATGATCGAGCAAAATTGTGAGGCGTTCGGTGGGAGTGCTGAAGGCTTGATTTTGGGCGCTGTTTAAACCCTTTGTTAGATATAAATTGCCAAACGCGATTGATTCCCCGGCGGCGAGAAGCGATTTTTTTCCGTTCCAATCCGACCCAACAAATGGCAGGGCCGAGAGCATGGTTTGCAAGACAATGTGCTGTTTGCCCAGCGTGTTTTGCACGTCGGCAAAGGTGTGGAGCGCTTCGGCGCTGGATGCTTCCGCGACATCGATTTTACCCTGGAATAGAGCCAGGGCACCGGTACCAAGCGATTGAAAAGCGCTCGTGCCCTGCTCGGCAATATTTTTTCCAGCAGAGTGGAGCTCGAGGAGATAGGAACCAATTTTGATTGGAACAAGCGCGCCAAACAAACCAAGCGCCAGACATAGGCCGATTGTGGCGACCGACATTTTTTTGGGGACTAATAACAATGCTAAATTTTTTATTCGTTCTACGCCCGCTTGGGTTATTTGTTTGAACGAAATTGCTGGTTTGAAGTTTATTTTTGTTTCACCAGCCATTGTTACCGGCAGGGCGCAAAGAGCGGTGGGCCGGGAAGAAAAGATCATCTGACGAATGGCGGCCAATTGTTGGTGGCGTAGCATGGTTGGAGCCTCTCGCGGCACTTGAACTGTCGGGGTAGGTTTTTTTGGCAGAATCCTTTCGGCGGCGATAATTTTTGTCGTAACAGTATTAGGGTTGCTTTTTTCGCTTACAGAGCGAGGTTGTGGCAAGGGGCTGATGAGCGGTGGCAGCTTTGGTTTGGGCGTTGCTGATTCTTGTAAGTGGTAGTAATGGTATTTCGGCGCTGGCGAGGGATCTGGTGAAGCTGCTTCTATAGCCCCCCAGACTGGCGGAGTTGTTGGTTTGAGATTGATGATATGCGGTGATTCCGGAGCAGGCTTAGCAACATGATGGACAAAAAAATTGACCGATCGAGTTACCGGTTGAGGAATGGGTAGATTATTTTGAGGCGCGCGTTCCGTGCACCGGCTGCGATTGTGCCCGACAGTGGCGCAAACGCTGCAACGGCGCAGCTGCGGCCGCATATTTTTTGCACTCTGCACGGCCATGAAAAATACCGCTTAAAAACACTTTGTTTCGCTCTCTAGTATACACTATTTTGGTAGATCTCCCAAGCTTTTTTTGCCAACCCAACTCCTTGATACTGTGGATACACGGTGTGTCCAGCTGCAACGAGTTTTTGGCGTAATTTTTGATCGTTTAAGCCGCGCTCAATGGCCTCGGCCAAGGCGGTGGTATTTTGAGGATCAACATACAACGCCGCGTTTTGGAGTACTTCGGGGAGAGCGGTTTGATTGGAACTGACAACTGGCACGCCATACTGCAGTGCCTCAAGCGGCGGCAGGCCGAAACCTTCATAGAGGCTGGGGAAGACATATAGCTCGGCATTGCGATACAAAACAGGTAGTTCTGAATCAGTAACGAAATCGGTATATATGACGCTGCCCGCCATCTTGTGCAGCGGACCCCTTAACAGTTCTTCGTAGAAGTAGTTTTTTTTCCCGACCAGGACTAATTGGCGAGTGTGATTATTTTTTGAGGCTACTTGTTCCCAGGCAGCTAGCAGGCGGGGCAAATTTTTATGGGGGAATGCTACCCCCACGTAGAGCGTGTAGGGCTTGGTTATTCCGTACCGTTTGCTGAGTAGCTCACGTTCTTTCGCGCTTGAATTTTGCGCGTTTTTAACATTGGCGGCGGGCACTGGATAAGCAACGCTGATTTTTTTGGCGGGCACTCGGAGCGTCTTAATGATATCCTGCTTGGTAAAATTACTATCGGCTAAGATGTGGCGCGCGCGCCGGGCGGCGTGGCCCAAGACAAAACGATAGGCCTGGTATTTTGCCCAATACGAGAGCGGGCCAAGGGTGCTGGCTTTGGTTGTTGGATAATGTAGTAGTAATAAGTCGTGAATAGTTACTACAAAAGCACCCCGGTATAGTAGGGGAATGTTCCAATGTGGGAAGTGGACCAAATCTAGCCGCTGGTTTTTTAGTATTCGCGCCAGTGAAATTTGTTCAGCCCAGCCATACCAGGGAATATCAGCCAAAATTTTGGTAAAATGAGGGTTCCGGGGTTGGTATTGGTTCCAGTTGGAGCGGCGTAACAATACTTTAAAATAAGCTGGGGGATTCAGCGCTTCGAGGCTGGAGAGGAGTTCTTGCAGGTAGCGGCCGATGCCGCCTTGTTCCGGGCCATAAAAGCGCGCGTCAATGGCAATTTGGATTATTTTATGAGGAGTATTCATGGATCGTAGTATAGGTGAATATTGCCGAAATGACAAAGCCAACCCAGTTGCATTTCCAGTCGACTGAACCTATAATATGGAAACTTGGGATTGCTTTGAGCGGTGAACCTAGAAGGGATTTTATTTTGTTTTTCGATTTTTTTATGCCCTATCTTAGCCAGATGTTGCAACGGACTATTGAAGATTCGGCCGATAATCGAGTGGGAACCTTAAAAGATGTCTTGATCCGATTGGAGCCTGGAAGTTACGCGCCGCTTGCTTTTTTGCTAATTAAGAGCCTTAAATCTGGGTCGGACTTGTATGTTCCATACGAAGCAGTAGAAAATATTGGCCAGGATGCAATTACGTTGAAGCATGGCGCCAACAAGCCGCTCTCCCTGCCTCCACCGCTCGAAGAACTGGTATTTTTAGTTCGGGACGTGTTGGACCAACAAATAGTGGATGTGGTTGGCGCCCGCGTCGTACGCGTGAATGATTTACGGCTCTCTTTGTTTGAGGATAGAATGTGCGTATTGGGCATCGATGTCAGCTTTAAAGGTTTATTGCGTCGTTTGGGTTTGAAGAATTTTGATTTTTTTAATTTGTTTAAGGTTAACTTGATCGACTGGCGTAAAGCACAGTTGGTGAAGGGGAGTTTAAAATTAAACACTCTCTCTAAGGATCTAATTCGCTTACACCCCGCAGATCTGGCTAATATCGTTGAGGATTTAAGCCTTAAACAAGGCAGCCGCCTGGTGCGATCATTAGATACCGAAACGGCCGCTAAGGTGCTTGAAGAGATTGAGCCGGAACGACAACGCTTGTTGGTGCGTGGTCTGGCCAAGGAAGAGGCGCTGCGCATTATTAGTCGCATGTCGCCGGACGAAATTGCCGACCTGCTGCAGATTTTACCCAAAGATGAGGCAAGGCAATTTTTAGCGCAACTTCAACAGATGACTCATACTAAGGTGCAGAGCCTCCTTGAGTATCAAGATGACACGGCTGGCGGTTTGATGACGACAGATTTTGTTCAAGCGCAGGCAGACTGGTCGGTGAAGCGAACGATTGAAGAGGTGCAGCGTCTTTCGCCCGCGTTTCGTTCGATTTTGTATGTGTATGTTGTTGACGGGCTAGGAATATTTCGGGGTACTGTTTCGCTCCGGCGTTTGCTTATCGCCGAGCATAAAGAGGCTATGATTGCCGAATTGGTGAAACGCCATTCGGCCCGGGTGGCGCTCAAGACCGAGGACTCAATCAAGAAGATTATTGCGACTATGACCAAGTATAACTTGTTTTTATGCGCGGTACTTGATGAAGATCATAAATTAATTGGCGTGGTATCGATTGATGATGTAATGCGTCATTTAGCTCCAGAAGCCTAGTTATCCGCGTCTGTATGATTCGTCGTTTTTTTAAACAACTTGGCCTTAAGCTCGCGTTGGTTGCGGCTGTGCTTGGCCCGGGTGTTATCTCGGCTACGGCCGATAATGATGCTGGCGGGATTGCCACGTATTCTATCGTTGGAGCTCATTTTGGCACGAGTATGCTCTGGGTGCTTATTTTGTTGACTCTGGCCTTGGCGATTACTCAAGAAATGGGAATGCGGATTGGTTTGGTTACGCGCCAGGGTTTGGGCGGAATTATCCGCGAGAATTTCGGCGTACGGCTAACGGTACTGGCGATGTTGGCGCTGGTGGTGGCAAATCTTGGCACTACGGCAGCGGAGTTTGCCGGCATCGCCGCTTCGTTTTCGTTGTTCGGCGTTAGTAAGTATGTGATTGTGCCCATTATGGGCTTGCTGGTTTGGGTTATTTTGTACAAGGGTTCATTCAAACTGACGCAGCGGATTTTTCTGGCTTTTTCGTTGCTGTATGTGGTGTATGTTGTCAACGCGTTTTTTATTAAACCTGATTTTGGCAGGGCGCTCCAGGATTTGGTGTCCCCCCAGATTGCCTGGAACGCGTCTTTTTTGTTTACCTTGGTCGCCCTGATCGGCACGACCATTACCCCTTGGGGACAATTTTTTATCCAATCATACGTTGTTGACCACGGCTTAGACACGCGCCACTATGCGTTGGAAAAAATCGAAGTTTATTTTGGCGCTCTCTTAACCAACGCGATTAGTTTTTTTATCATTATCAGCACGGCGGCGACTTTGTATCCGCTCGGGATTCGGATTGAAGGGGCGGTGGACGCCGCGCGAGCGCTTGAACCGCTGGCTGGGCACCTGGCGCAGGTGTTATTTGCCGGAGGGTTATTTGCCGCCTCGATGCTTGGGGCCTTTATTTTGCCGGTGACCACGGCCTACGCGCTCTGCGAAGCGTTTGGCTGGGAAGCCGGTTTCGACACTACCTGGAAGAACGGCAAGGTTTTTTATAGTATTATTTTGTTATTCATCATCTTACCATCCCTCTTGGTTTTGATTCCGGGTATTTCGCTTTTTAAACTTATTTTGTTAGCCCAAAACGTAAATGGTATTTTGCTGGTGTTTATTTTGTTATTTGTCATGAAGTTGGTTAATAACAAGCGACTGATGGGGGAATATGTGAATAAACCTTTTTCAAATATAATCGCCTGGGCGACCATTGCCTGTTTGATTATATTGTCGCTTTTGCTGGTTGGAAGTTCGTTGTTCGGTTAGTGGTTTACACGTTTAGCAGATTCAGAAATTGCTGCGCCGCTTTATCCCAGGTAAATTGCTTACTTTGTTCCAAGCCGCCCGTTATCAGGCGGTTTTTTAGCTCGTTATTTTGTAAGATTCGCAGCATTGCTTCGGTAATTTCGTGTGGCTTGTTGGGATTTATCAAGTACGCCTTATTTTGCGTAATTTCGGACAGCGAAGAACGGTTGGAAGTGATAACGGGAATTCCTGAAGCAAGCGCTTCAAGCACGGGGAAACCGAAGCCTTCGTAAAAAGAGGGATAGACAAATAGTTCGGCCAGGGCGTAGAGGCCCGGTTTGTCCGCGGTGGCTACATAGTTCATATAGCGGAGGCGATCTTTTATTTTTGATTTTTTGATTTGCTGTTCTATTTTTTGATAACGGTATCCGGGAGCCCCCGCAATGATAAGGTGTTGTTCGGGGTTAACTGTGGCCAACTGTTCAAATGCCCGCAACAACCCGCCCACATTTTTTCGTGGTTCCACCGTACCGATGAACAAGATAAATTTTGCCGGCAAGTTATATTTTTTTTTGATTGCTTCGGTATCTGGGCGAGATCCAGGCGTGAAGACAGAGGATAAGCCCGGGTAGATAACAGTTATTTTTTCTGGTTTTAGGCGATAGTAATCGATGAGGTCGCGTTTGGTGTTTGTTGAAGGGGTAATAATTAAATCCGCTCGCTGGCATTGACGCTTTGGCCGGATCACGCGATGCCATAATCGCTGGCGGGGCGAAAAAAAATTTGGGAAAAATTCAAATGATAAATCATGCACCGTTAAGATTGATTTGGTTTTATTAGACAAGGCGGTGAAACCAAAATTTGGTGAAAAAAACCAATCAAGTTTTTGAACGCCTTTTTTCAGGCGTTTGGTAATCAGGCGATCAAGCCGCGGTACACCACCCAGCGCCAAGCTCGCGTTGAATATTTTATTTGGCCAACCGCTGCCAATCCAGTGGAGGTTGTCTTGCTGCCAGGCTGGCAGGCCGGGGGAAGAGGTTGTGGCGTTGTAAAACAGGTAATATTGATTGCTGGAATCAAGCAAAAATAACGCGTTGAGGAGTTCAAACGTGTATTCACCCACGCCGGTTTTAACCGGGGTGAGCAGTGGGCGCAGATCAATGCCGATATGGAGCATACTGGAATGATCCTAGCAAAATAGCTGTTGCGTCGCAATAATGATTTAAAAACCCGGCTCGCTCGGCGCCGGGTTTAAGCTGGTTAACTGATCAGCGCTGGTTGATTCAATCCGTGTTTGAATTCTTCATAACGGTCGGCGACGAATTTTTTAAGATTTTCTTTGAAATGCGCCGTGTTATACTTGAGCGCGTCTTCGCGGATGCGGGCGCTGTCCCAATCGTGGGCGCGGAAATTCAAAACAGCATCCAGCAGCGACTCCCAATTTTGCCGCCGGAAGAATAAACCAGTTTCGCCCCCGGTAATTGTTTCGGTAGCGCCCCCCTCGCCATAGGCGATAACCGGTCGCCCGCAGGCGAGTGATTCTATGGGGGTAATGCCAAAATCTTCTAGTTGCGGATGAATAAATGCCTGCGCGCGGCTGAGCAGACTGGCTTTTTCGGCGTCGGTGATGCGTCCCAGAAATTCGATATTTGGTTTGGCAATTGCTTTGAGGCGAGTAAATTCAGGCCCGCTGCCAAAGATTTTGAGGGGATATTTAAGGCGGTTAAAAACCTGGATTACTAAATCCAAGCGCTTGTATGGTACCAGCCGGCCGCCGGCAATGAAGTATTCACCAACGGTTTCACTGATATTGAATTGCTCAGTGGCTACCGGCGGATAGATCACTGTGCTGGGTCGGCGATAATATTTTTGGATGCGACGTTCAACGGTTTTGGAGTTGGCGATGAAATGATCAACGCGGTCGGCGCTCATTTTGTCCCACAAACGCATCCGGTAGATGGCGTGGGGAAGAAGCAATTTGACTAGCCAGTTATAACGCAGCTCGGCTAGGTATTCGTGCGTATCGCTCCAAAGATAGCGCGCTGGGGTGTGGCAATATGAAATATGCAGCGTGTCTGGGTAGATTATCACCCCTTTGGCGAACGCGCTGGTGGAAGACAAAACTACATCATATTCGCGCAAGTTGTATTGCTCGGTTGCCATTGGCATCCAAGGCAAGTACCACTGGAAGTGAGAACGCACGAATGGTAGGCGGGACAACCAGGATTGTTTTATTTGGGCGGGGGAGTAATAGGGGATTTTTTCCTGATCATGAAACAGCGTAAAAATAGGCGCTTCGGGCCAGAGCTCATGCATCGCGGCCAACACCCGTTCGGCGCCGCCGTCTTGAGAAAGGTAATCATGTACCAGGGCAATCCGCATATTATAAGGCACCTTCTTTTTTAACAACCGCGAAGGGGGTTTTGAGTAAGATAATCAGGTCTAAAAAGACGCTCCAATGCTCCATGTAGTAGGCATCAAGACGGATTTCTTCTTCGAAACTAAGGTTGCTGCGGCCAGAAATTTGGGGGAGGCCAGTGACGCCGGGTTTGATGGCCAGCACTATGCGTTGTTGTTTTTGGTAGCGTTCTACTTCGCGCGGTTGGTGCGGTCGGGGGCCAACCAGGCTCATTTGCCCAGCGAGGACGTTTATAAATTGCGGCAGTTCATCGAGGCTCCAGCGCCGTAGAAATCGGCCAAGCGGGGTGATACGCGGGTCATCTTTGATTTTATAGACTGGGCCGGTTTTAATACTGTTGGTTTTGATCAGCTGCTGCTCGCGGGCGAGGGCTTTTTTACCGGCAGAGCCAAATTGTTCGCCGGTACAGTCTTTTTGGTACATTGAACGAAATTTGAGAGCGGCAAATGATTTGCCATATTGCCCGACGCGTTGATTGCGATAGAAAATTGGGCGACCTGACTCCACCAAGATGCTTGCGGCCAGAATTACATAGAATGGCGAAAAGAGAACGAGTAACATGAGACCGCCTACAATATCGGTGAGGCGTTTGATGATTCGCCCCCAAGCGGTGAGCCGTGTTTGTTTGAGTTCGATAATGGGGATGCCGGCGACTGCGGAAATAGCCATGTTGGTAGAAATCGTCGCGAACAGGTCGGCTGAATATTTGAAGGTAATATGATTGTCGCTGGCAAATTCCACCGCACCAAGCGTGGCTTCTTCGGAGGCTTTGGTGTCCGTGAGGATCAGTTCGTCGGGGTTGAGTTTGAGCAGGGCCGTACTATCTTTGGGGTTAAAACGGGGGAAGATGGCGATAATTTTGTAGCCAAGCGCTGGGCGCGTAGAAAGTTCGGCGGCAATCGCTTTGGTGATTGCGTCGGCTCCGACCAGAATCGTTCGTCGTTGACCGATACCCAGTTGATAGAGCAGGGTTTTTAATAAACGCAGGCCAATACGACCAAAACCAACATATACGATCGCGAGTACGCCGCCAGCGAGTACTAAAAAGCGCGAATCAAATTTTTGGAGGGTGAAAAAAACATAAATAGTAATGCCGGCAAAACCGGTGGAACAAGCGAGCACCAAGCGGGTCAGCTCGTTGCCGAGTTTGCGGTTGGGGTTGGCGCTGTAGAGACCGGCGAACATAAAGATAATCACCCAGCCAAGCGCCACGAAAAAAACAATTTGGGTGTAGCGGGCGAGCGGCAGGTTGCTGTTAAAGACAATAGGGCGCAGGGCAACCAGCGTTGGGCTGAAACGCACCAGGTAGGCGCTTAAGCCGGCCAACACCAGCAGCGCAAAATCAAGTGGTAGTTGTAAAAAAGTAAAGAGAAGCTCGAAGCGCTTCATAAGCCAGGCAAGTAAAAAAAATCTGTGCCTACTATAACAAAATGCACGCTGCGTGACAAGAAAATTTGAAGTATTTTGAGGTTGACAACGGCTATTTTTTATGCTATATATCTTGTACCTAAAGTGGGCAATCGATCCGACTCGATCGGGTAGGAAAGTCCGAACACCCCTGTCACATAGGTGACAGGCAAAAGGCAGTGGGTAACCCCCACCCTCCGCGCTGTAAGGCGACGGGGCGGGAAAGTGGCACAGAGACAATACTAACTCTGGCGCAAGCCAGGGCTAAAGGTGAAAAGTGTAGGGAGGTTATGGATCTTAAGCCCATAGCTACTCTACTCGCCCAGGGGCAACCTTGGAGCGTGTCAAACCCTGCCTGGTGCAAGAGCAGCCCGGCCAGCGCTCAAAGGCATTGGCTGAGGAAAAGTTCGCTCGCTACGCCGTTTTTTTAAAACGGCTGATCCGCCTAGCGATAGGCGGGCCAGATAAATGATTGCCAGCCCGACTTTGGTTGGGAAACAGAATTCGGCTTATAGCTTTGGGTCAAAATCTCCTCGCAAGGGGAGATTTTGTTTTATTATTCTCAGGTTAAGTGTGATTCTAGAGATGTGGTATACTATTATGAATATGTTGAATATTTATAATGCCAACAATCACGATCGTCCGCTCGAACCTGGAGCGGCCAAGCCCCCGGCTGGTGGGGCCGTGCCCACCGCCAAAGCGAAGCAGCCGGCGTATTTAAAATACCAGGATCCGACCGGTGAATTTACTACCCAGCAGCTTACGTATAGCCTATGGTTTGTAACGCACCGTGTTTTTTTGTATCGTTTGCTGACGGGGGTGTTGGTGGTTGTTGGTAGCGTGTTGTGGTTGTTTAGCCTTTGGCAATGGGGCAATTATGCGATTTTTGGTTATAGCGCCGACCATAATTTGTATCGCGAGTTGAGTTCTTTTCCTGATTATACTTTGTTCGCCCCACAGCTGAACCCGCAACCGATTCAAGTGTTGGAGGCCCGCGTTTTGCCTGGGGCGGGGAATAAATATGATTTTGTTGCGGACGTGGCAAACACCAATGAACGATGGAAGGTTCGGTTAAGTTATCATTTTGAAACTGCCGCGGGCCCCACGCCGTCGCGCAGCACAACACTCTTGCCTAACGAAAATCGTTTAGTGACGGAATTGGGTTTTGAATCTCTGGGCACTCCGCAGGGCGCCACGATTGTTTTGGACCAGGTTACCTGGCAGCGGATTGATCCCCATGTGGTAGCGTCCGCGACCCAGTGGCAAGCAGAACATTTGCAATTTAGCGCGACTAATTTTGAATTTACGCCTGGATCGACCGTGGACGGCCCGTCGGCCCAACGTATTACTTTTACCCTGGTAAACCAGAGTTCCTACGGGTATAAGGAAGCCCGTTTTTTGGTGGGGCTGTATTTGCAAGACGGGCTCGTGGGCGTGGTTCCACTCACCTTAAACAATCTAGCCTCGCTCGAACAACGAGCGGTTGATTTGCGCAGTTTTGCCGAAAGTTTGACTGTGAATGAAGTGCGGTTGTTCCCCTTGATTGACGTCTACGATGAGGATGTTTTTTTGCTTCCCGCACCCTAAAAAAAGTTGCTTGTGAAATAGTTTTGAATAGCGATAATGGTCTTTGGGCCGGTTGATTTTGAGTTGCTTGAACGCGAGAAATAGTGTTAAATCAAGGCGATGATGGTCTGATTATCGCTTTGGACTATATGCAGTTGAGCAAATTTTTGCCCCGCAGCTTTGATTGGGTATTGTTAGCGGCCGTGGCGCTTTTGGTGGCCATTGGTGGGGAAGCAATTTATAGCGTTGATTTGTCGCACGGCGCGGCTTTGTTGTTGTTTAAAAAACAAGCCCTGGCGGCCGGGCTCGGCTTCACGGGATTGTTTATTATCAGCGCCATGCAGCATACGCTATTCCGATCGTATGCTAAGCTTATTTTTGTCGGCGCGACCCTCTTATTGACGGCTGTGCTGTTTTTTGGGAATACGATTCGTCAAACCAAAGGTTGGTTCGTTTTTGGCGGTTTTTCGTTTCAGCCGGTTGAAGCGGCAAAGATTGCTTTAATTTTAATGCTGGCATACATTATTGCCGGTTTCGGTCGGCGATTTGAGCGTCCCCTATTTTTCGTTGGCACCGCTCTGGTGACGCTTGTGCCGATCGGATTGGTGTTATTACAACCGGATTTAGGCTCGGCGGTATTGTTGGGTTTGATTTGGCTCGGACTGATGTTTTTGGTAAAAGTACGGAAGTTACATTTGGCAATATTGTTGGGTGCTTTGGGGGTAGTGGCGGTTTTGAGTTGGTCTTTTTTGCTCGCTCCGTATCAAAAAAATCGCTTGCTTAATTTTGTGGATCCGGCACGCGATCGAACCGGCAGTGGTTATAACGTGCGACAAGCGATTATTGCCGTTGGTTCTGGCCAGTTATTCGGTCGTGGTTTGGGGTTTGGGAGCCAAAGCCAGTTGCGGTTTTTACCCGAAGCGCAGACCGATTTTATTTTTTCGGTTATTGCCGAAGAACTTGGTTTCGTGGGAGCGGTAGTCGTGGTCCTTTTGTATGGGGTTATTTTTTGGCGATTGTTGCGGATTATGCAGGCTGCTAATGATGATTTTTCGGCGGCAGCGGCCGGAGGGGTGATCATTTTGTTTTTTAGCCAGTTTTTTGTGAACGTGGGGGCCGAGATTGGGCTGTTGCCGGTCACCGGCGTGCCGTTACCGTTTGTGAGTTATGGCGGATCGTCGCTGTTGATGAATTTGCTTTTGATTGGAGTGATGGAGAGCATGGTGGTGAAAAAATATTGACTACTTTTTTGGTTTTAGTATCTGTCTATGCAATTTAAACTTTTTTCAAGCTACCGGCCAGCTGGCGATCAGCCCGCAGCCATCCAAGACCTTACTCAAGGCTTGCGGGACGGTTTGCAAAAACAGACTCTGCTTGGCGTTACTGGTTCTGGTAAAACTTTTACCATAGCTAACGTGATTCAAAACGCGCAGTTGCCAACCTTGGTGATCGCGCATAACAAAACGCTCGCGGCCCAGCTCTGCAACGAGTTCCGGGAATTTTTTCCGGAAAACGCGGTGGAGTATTTTGTTTCTTACTATGATTATTATCAGCCCGAGGCGTATATGCCCTCGAGTGATACGTACATTGAAAAAGAAGCCCAGATTAACGAAGAAATTGACCGGTTGCGCCATGCCTGCACGCAGGCGCTGTTACGTCGGCGCGACGTGATTATCGTAGCTTCGGTGTCGGCAATCTACGGTTTGGGTTCGCCCAGGGAGTATGAAAAAATCGTACTGCACTTGGAGTTTGGTCAGGCGCTTGATCGCCGTGAATTAATGGAGAAATTGATCGCCATGCAGTTTACGCGCACCACCACCGATTTGAAGCGGGGCAGTTTCCGGATGCAAGGACAGGTATTTGAATTGATGCCAGTAAATGAAGAAATGATTTATCGTTTTGAAATCAGTTCGCGCATTGAGCGCATCGAGATTATCGACCCGGTAACCAGGGCGGTGAAGCGAGAACAAAAAGACGCCTGGTTTTTTCCGGCCAAGCATTATGTGGTGGGTGAACTTGAGCGGGAACGCGCTTTTCATTCTATTCAAACGGAATTAGACGAACAGTTGGCGCTGTTTGAGCATCAGGGGAAAGTGCTGGAGCATGAGAGGCTCAAGCGACGAGTGCGATATGATTTGGAAATGATTAAAAATATTGGCTATTGCAACGGCATTGAAAATTATTCGCGCCATTTTGAGGGGCGGAACGCAGGCGAGCCGCCGTTTACGCTCTTGGATTATTTTTCGCACGGCGCACAAAAATTTTTGACCGTGATCGATGAATCGCACGTTACCGTGCCACAAATCCGGGGGATGTATAATGGTGACAAAGCCCGTAAAGATATTTTAGTTGAACATGGTTTTCGGCTACCGAGCGCTCGGGACAACCGCCCGTTGACATATGCGGAATTTGAAGCGCGCACGCAACAATTGACATATGTTTCAGCAACGCCAACCCCGTACGAACTGGGCGAGAGCGCGCGGGTGGTGGAGCAGGTTGTGCGCCCCACGGGATTGATTGATCCGGAGGTGGTGATTTTGCCCATTACTCCAAAGTCGGGTGGGTTATCACAAGTGGAAGATTTGTTGATCCGCATTGAGGAGCGCATCGCGACGGGGGAGCGTGTATTGGTAACCACGCTGACCAAGCGCATGGCCGAAGACTTAACGGAATACTTAGAAGAGAAAAAGATTAAGGTTAAGTACCTGCATAGCGACGTGGATACCCTGGAGCGCATCCAAGTGATTATGGATTTGCGCAAAGGCACTATTGATGTGATTGTCGGCGTTAATTTGTTGCGGGAAGGCTTGGATATGCCCGAGGTATCGCTGGTGGCGATTCTTGACGCGGATAAGGAAGGTTTTTTGCGCAGTGAAACCAGCTTAATTCAAACCATTGGCCGGGCGGCACGTAACGTGAATGGGCAAGTATTGTTGTACGCCGACCAGCTGACCGGTTCGATGGAGCGGGCCATGGCCGAGACTGAACGGCGGCGGAAAATCCAATTGGCGTATAATGTTGAACACGGAATAACACCGCAAACCATTCAAAAAACAATTCGGAATATTTTAGAGGAGTTTGGGATTGGCGAGAAAGAGGCTGGCGCCAAGCAAAAGGCGCACGCCCGGCGTAGCCAAGAGTTGGCGGCTTTGGACACGCTTGGCGATGGGCGGCCGCTGCCGGAGATTATTAAGGATAAAGAACGGCAGATGAAAGAAGCTGCCAAGGATTTGGAGTTTGAATTGGCGGCGCTTTTGCGCGATGAAATTCGGGAATTAACGGCGCGAGCCAAAACTGCGGAAGCGTCAACGCCAGAAAAATCAAAGAGGAAATTGGCGACGCGAAAAAAATAATGTTGCTTACATAAAAACATCCCCCGCCGTTGGCGGGGGATGTTTTGTTTCCAACAAGTACCTGGAACAGATACGTATTGGAGAGGGGGGTGCGGCCGTCCGTCGCTCAGGGACGGCCGCGGGGAAGGAGAGTGGATTACTTGCGCTGCGCTCCGCGCTGCATCGCCTCGATCATGCGGCGGCGCGCCAGGAACAGCATGATGCTGCTGATGCAGGCGAAGGCGCCGTAGATGGCCCACATGATCTCCGGGTGCTTCGGCGCGTTCCCGGCCGGGCAGAAGCGGTTCATGAACCACCCCGCGTAGAGCCCCACGAAGGTCTTCGTGAGGAACCACGGGAATTGGGACACGCCCATGTACATGCCCTTTTTGCCTTCCGGGGCGATCTCTACCGAGTACTGGAGGAAGCGGGGCTGCCACATGGCCTCGCCCACTGACTCCACCACCACGTAGACGATGAAGAGCACGGGGCTCGGGCCGAGCGTGAGCAGGAATACGGGGG
>JAHFHZ010000038.1 GCA_023246715.1 Candidatus Magasanikiibacteriota bacterium
TATGTGCTGGGCGTTAACTCCACTCAGCTGGCCGATGAAACGGCGGCCATTATCAACAATGCTTCCTGTACAACCAATTGTATTTCGCCAGTTATGTTGGTGCTCGAAACGGCTTTTGGAATCGAAAAGCCCTGATGACCACTGTGCACGGTTACACGGCCGATCAGAATTTGCAGGATGGCCCGCACAAAGATTTGCGTCGGGCGCGCGCGGCGGCGGAAAACATTACTCCCACCACCACCGGGGCAGCCCTGGCCACCACCGAAGTAATCCCTTCGCTCGCCGGTAAATTCGATGGTCTGGCCATCCGCGTACCGGTGCCCACCGTTTCGCTGTCGGATATTACGGCAGTCCTGAAAAAAGACGTTACTATTGAACAGTTAAATGCCGCGCTCAAGAAAGCGAGCGAATCAGGCCCGCTGAAAGGAATCCTCGGCGTTACCAACGAAGAATTGGTATCGTCGGATTTTATTGCCGATCCGCGCTCGGCGATTGTGGATTTGAAACTGACTAATGTCGTGGGCGGGAACTTGGTGAAAGTCGTGGCCTGGTATGATAACGAATATGGCTACGCCCATCGTTTGGTCGAGCTAGCTGAAAAGTTTGGCGCGTAACTATCCCCACTTCACAATAGCTATTCCCTATATGTCCGAAAACCTCATTAAGATTTTTAGCACACCGCTTAGTTTGAATGAACTGAAACAGATTGCCTCAGAACGTTTTGGCGACATGGTTAAAGGTGTCGTTGATATCGAGCGGGGAGTTCTGGCTCTCGGAGGCGAGATGCATGCGGATGAGGAAGCCGCACTGTTGGAAGCTGGTTCGCGCCAAGATGACTTATGGGGAATAAATTTATATATCGATACGCCTTTTCCAGAGATGGTCGAATTTGATTCGATGATTAATATTCGGCCGCGTCAGGGAAATCGTTCTCGCGGAGTGGAAAAAGAAGAAGTAAGAACGAAAATTTTGTCTGTTGTAGGGAATTTATTGGGCTGAGTATGGAAAAAGCATTACACCAAAACCAAGCGGCTGGAGATTGGTTTGCCTTGTCTCTGCCCGAGCAGTTGGGAAATGTGGGTAGCGAAGTGGGGCGAGCGGCAGCGGCAGAACGGCAGGGGAATCAGGCGCGGCGTGATCAGGCGCTAACCCGGGCCTATGAACTGCTCGATTTAACCATTGCCGATCAGCGTTGGCGGCGGCGGTGCCGTGAGTTGTGCCGGGTCCGTGAAGTGCTCGGGGATACTTTTTATGGCGACAAGTATTATAAGGACTCCCCACAGGCTTTGGAAAAGTATTTTTATTGGTATGCGTTCGCAGCGAGAAAAGATAAGTAACATATTTTGAAAATTATAATCGTGTAGAAGTATAATTTTTTTCTAGTTGTATGTCTGCCAGAATTTTAGCGGTTGAGGCCGTTCCAAAAATTGGTGAAGAAGTTGTTCTGAAAGGTTGGGTCAACGCCCGGCGCAACATGGGCAAGATTGTCTTTTTGGATTTGCGCGACCGCTCGGGGATCGCGCAGTTGGTTGGCGTGCCTGCCGAGCTCGACGAAGCCTCGCAAGAGAAGCTAAAAGAAGTTCGCCCCGAATGGGTAATCGAAGTTCGTGGTCTGGTGAAAGAACGCGGTGAAAAACAAAAAAATCCCTCCATGCCTACCGGCACGATTGAAGTCTTGCTTAAAGAATTGATTGTTCTAAATACTGCCGAAACCCCACCGTTTGAAATCGACAAGGATACCAAAATAATTGGCGAAGAACTGCGCCTCAAATACCGTTATTTGGATCTGCGCTCCGAACGGATGCAGCGCAATGTGCGCAGCCGACACGAAATGAATTTATTTTTACGCAATTATTTGTCGGAGCGGGGATTCTGGGAAATTGAAACGCCGTGCTTGACGAAGGGCACCCCCGAAGGGGCGCGTGAATTTTTGGTTCCCTCGCGCGTGCACCCCGGCGCTTTTTATGTCCTGCCTCAATCACCGCAGCAATTTAAACAATTACTCATGGTGGGCGGAGCCGAGAAATATTTTCAAATTGCGCGTTGTTTTCGCGATGAAGATCAGCGCGGCGATCGGCAGCCGGAATTTACCCAACTCGACCTGGAAATGTCATTCGTGGAACGCGAAGATGTCATGGCCCTGATTGAAGCGATGATTATCGCCCTAGTTCAAAAATTAGCTCCAGATAAAAAAATACTCCAGACTCCCTTTCCGCGTTTATCACACGCCGAAGCGTTGTCCAAATATGGTACCGATCGGCCCGATCTGCGAGAAGACAAAAATGATCCCAACGAACTGGCGCTGTGCTGGGTGATTGATTTTCCGTTTTTTGAAAAAACCGACGAAGGGGGTTGGACCTTCACTCACAATCCATTTTCCAGCCCTAAACCGGAACACCGCGAATGGTTGATGGAAAAATCCCACCTAGGGGAAATTGTCACTACGCAATACGACGTGGTTCTGAACGGCTTCGAGATTGGCGGCGGCAGTATTCGCAACCATCAAAGCGGGCCGCTGCAAAAAGTGTTTGAAATTATGGGCTTCACAGCCGAACAAATTCAGGAGCAATTTGGGCATATGCTTCAGGCGTTCGCGTTTGGCGCGCCCCCCCACGGTGGGATTGCGCTGGGGCTAGATCGCCTCATCGCTCTGTTAAACAACGAACCAAACATCCGCGAAGTAATCGCCTTCCCCAAAACCGGCGACGCGCGCGATTTAATGATGGGCGCGCCGTCAGCTTTGCCCGAAAAATCGCTTTCCGAAGTACATATTCGTTTAAACAAATAATCACCTGCCCGTTGTATGGCGCTGTCGCTGAAACTTGAACAGTTCGAAGGGCCGCTTGATTTGTTGCTGCAATTAGTTGAAGCGGAAAAGGTAGATATTACCGCCGTCTCGTTGTCGCGCGTCACCGAACAATACCTGCAACACCTCGAACAAATGGCGGATCGCTCTGGCGCTTTGGCCGATTTTTTAGTGGTTGGCGCGCGTTTGGTCTATCTCAAATCGCGCACCCTCGTACCATCTGTGGATGATGACGAAGATGGCCTGGGTGGTGATCTGGCAAAACAGCTTAAGCTCTATAAACGATTTATAGAAGCCGCTGGCGTATTGAGTAAACTGTGGAACAACCGAGCTATTTCGTTCGTTCGTCCCGCGCCGCCCGCCACGCCGCCTACGGAGGTGGTATTGCCGCCTAATTTGTCTGTAAATTCCTTGCGTGGCACGATGGGTGCGGTGCTCGCCCGACTCAAACCCGTGAATCCCTTGCCCTCGGTGGTAATTGACCGTACAATAACCGTCCGCGACCGCATTCAGGCGATTGTCGGGGCGTTGCGCCAAGCCCGCCAAGTTGGTTTTTGGCAGCTCTGCGCGCCCGGTAAAAGCCGCAGCGAAGTCGTGATTGGTTTTTTGGCCATTCTGGAATTATTGAAAAAAGAACAAATCAACTTTAACCAAGCCGAGACGTTTAGTGAAATTATGATTACTATCGCTTAAGTTATGTCGTTGCGTTCACCGCTCGAAGCCGCGTTATTTGTTGCTGGCAAACCCCTAGCCACTAAAAAAGTCAGCCAACTGCTCGGCGTTTCGCTCGAACAGGCTAACCTCGAGCTTGAATCGCTCGCCGCCGAGTTAAGCGCCGCCGGGTCTGGTTTACAGTTGGCGCATAATGAAGATGAATGGCAGTTAGTAACCGCGCCCGAGAATGAAAAACTCTGCGCCACGCTGGTCAAGTCAGAATTTTTTGGTGAACTCACCAAGCCGCAACTGGAAGCGCTCACGGTAATTGCTTACGCGGGGCCCTTAACCAAGCCCGAGCTCGAACAGCTGCGGGGGGTAAATTGCAGTTTAATTATCCGCAACCTGATGGTGCGTGGGCTGATTGGTGAGCTGCAAGAAGTGAGCGAGTTGCTGCCTCAATACCAGGTAACCCTAGAATTTTTACGCGTATTGGGGGTTGCCCGCGTGGCGGATCTGCCCGATTACGCTGAATTAAGCAATCATCAATACATCACGGCAGCGCTTGCCGTGCCGCCCGATGCGACCTCTTCAGCCACAAATTAATGACTTGTTGATCCTATGGACAGTTTAGGCAAAAAACTGCCATTCTTTGGGCCCGTTCTCGTGGCTCTGGTGTTGTTGATTATTGCTCCGGGATTATTTTCTTCGGCTACTTCTCGTGGAACCGGTACTCTTGGGCAAAAGACGTCGTTACCGGCGGCATTCCCGGTAGCGTCGGCTCGCGCGCCCGTGACCATGAATGCGGGGCCTGTTGCGTCGTTGGCTTTTCCCTTAAGTCACCCAGCCACGCCGCTCCCGCGCCACGGCCAGCCCTATGGGGGAGCGCTCACCGCCGACGCTGCTTTGGTGATTGACGATCAAACCAACACCATCCTCTTTGCCAAAAACGCCACCACCACCCGCCCGTTGGCCAGCCTTACCAAACTAATGAGCGCCTTGGTTCTGTTGGATCAACCGCTCGATTGGTCGGCCACCACCACAATTCAAGAGGCCGATCTTGATTCCAGCAGCCACCAATTCGAAGCTGGTGACACATTATCGATCGGGTCAATTTGGAAGATTGCTCTAGTCGCGTCTTCCAATAGCGCGGTCACCACGTTGGTTCGGGTCAGCGGCCTGTCTACCGAAAAATTCGTTGGCGCCATGAATCGCAAAGCCGCCGCTCTTCGTCTCCCGTCGCTGCGTTTTGTTGAGCCAACTGGGTTGGACCCGGGCAACGTCGGCTCGGCGGCAGATGTTTTAAAATTGTTGCAAACCGCGCTGGCTGAGGAGCAAATTGCCAAAGCACTGCGTTTGGGTGAGTATGAAGCAGTGCCGGCAGGTGAAGGAGGTAAACACCATGTCTGGAACACGAACTGGCTGCTTACCGGCTGGATACCCAGTTCTTTTGGGCAGGCCAGCTTGGTAGGAAAAACCGGGTATATTCCGGAAGCTGGCTATAATTTTGCGATGCGCCTCAACAGCACCCATAATCGCGCGCTACGCGTGGTAGTGCTCGGCAGCGCCAGCAACGAAACTCGCTTTGAAGAAGCCCGTGATTTGGTGTCCTGGGTATTGAGTACCTATCTCTGGCCAGCTCAACCTGGCTATACGGCGCTCGCCGAATAATATCGCAATAGTTGGTGGAGTAAAAATATGGTATACTAAGTGATACCATTTTTTATTTGGCGAGGCTGTGATATGCAATTGCGTACGATAAAAGAATTACGCGACCTGTCTGGCAAGCGCGTGTTACTGCGCGTTGATTTTAACGTGCCGTTGCGCGGAAAAAAAATTGTTGATGATTATAAAATACGTGCTTCTCTACCTACGATCCAATACCTGCTCGATCATCACGCCGCCATAATCATTGTTTCACATTTGGGCCGCCCCAAAAAAATAACACCGCAATTAAGTTTACGCCCGTTGGCGCGCTATTTGGAAAAACTAGTCGATAAAAAAGTAGCTTTTGTTGAAGCCAAGAATTTGGCCCAGGTCGCCAGTAAAAAACTGGCTCCGGGCAGCATTACCATGCTTGAAAATATTCGTTTTGTTATCGATGAAGAAAAAAATACCGGCGCTTTAGCCAAAGCGCTGGCCAGTTTGGCAGATATCTTTGTGCTTGATGGCTTCGCCGTTGCCCACCGCGCGGCCGCTTCGGTGTCGGGCGTAGCCAAATTTTTGCCGAGCTACGCCGGTTTGTTAGTTGCCAATGAAGTTACCAACTTATCCCGCGTGCTGCGCAAACCCGCTCGCCCGTTTGTCGCCGTAATCGGTGGGGCCAAACTAGAAACAAAATTACCTTTAATCAAAAAATTATTGCCGATTGCCGATGCCATTTTGGTCGGCGGCGGAGTGGCCAACACTTTTCTGCTAAGCAAGGGGTACGTTCTTGGTGGCTCCTTAGTTGCGAGCGAACTCAAAGCTGAAGCTGCCCGCTATGCTTCCAAGCGCCGAGTTATTTTGCCGGTTGATGTGATCGTCGGCTCAGCCAGGGGCCAAGGAGCAATGGCCGTACCGGTCAAGCAGTTGGAGATCCACGATAAAAACAAGGCCATCTACGATGTTGGCCCGGCAACTATCAAATTATTTGCCGATTATTTAAAAAAAGCGCGAACGATCGTCTGGAATGGGGCAATGGGATTTTTTGAACAGCCACCATTTCAGTATGGTACCTATGCCATGGCCGAATTGCTCGCCCGGCGGGCTGCCGGACCGGCCTTTGGGGTAACCGGCGGCGGGGAAACGGTACAAGTTGTTGAGCAGCTAGGGCTTGCTAAGCACATTGATTGGGTTTCCACTGGTGGCGGGGCCATGCTGGAGTTTTTGAGCGGTGAACCATTGCCGGGGTTGCTGGCATTGATTAAAAAAAGTTAATTAATTTTTTAATAGTGAATTATTTTTTCTGACGGAAATAATTCAGTTAAGGAGAATAACCTATGCCAAAATCACTAGGCAAGCTTCCTTCCACCGATTTTTCTCGCGTGGGCCAAGAAAAAATTGGTTCAATGCGCGGGGGCACGCCCTCCGCCATGCCAACGTCCAGCAAAACGTGCGCTTGCCAGCCGCATCATTTCGGCAAAAAAATCCTGCTTACTTTGGTGGGCGTATTAGTGGTATATTTGGTTTGTTTGGTCTGGACCATGGTTGTGCTCAACATTAAAAAATATAAATTTGTCGGGCGAGCCGATCGTCCCGAACACACCATTACCGTGACCGGCTAT
>JAHFHZ010000039.1 GCA_023246715.1 Candidatus Magasanikiibacteriota bacterium
CCGCGAAAAGACGTTTCCCTCGTGTGACAATTTGCTTAAAAAACACAAAAACTCACTAGTCGTGAGTCTGGTTTAGTTTGGTTTAAAAAATTACTAGCAATGAGTTTCGTAATTCAGAGCATCAAGCCGTGCGTGGCGGGTGCCTATGTGCCCGTCCATGCTTCGGCCGAAGAGCTCAAGCGGCAGGACGAGAAGCTGAATAGCAAGCGGCAGCGCGCCAATCGGCTTGCCAAGGACGTTATGCATCTGATCCCCGAGTTGGCTCGTAGAGACGTTCTTGATTACCTGCGGGGCAACGTGATGCCCAAATATGGCTGTAACCGTAGCCAGGGCGTAGAGGGCTAGGTATTCGTCCGTTTACCAATGCACCGCCTGATCGAGCCACCCAGTGTCTCGCTCTCCCGGCGCCCCTGTTCACCCAGGCGGCGCCAACTCTCATTAGATTTTACGCACCAGTGAATTTTGATGAGAGTTTTTAAAACGCTTTTAACCGGCGTTTTTTTGTTTGTTTTTTTTAGTTTGTTTAGGTATAGTTGAGAATATTTTAGCCTATGTTATACGAGAAAATAGTCCGGCCGATTTTGTTTGCCAGTTCGCCACAGGATCCCGAAATTATTCACGAGCGGATGCTGAGGGTTTTGGAACTGATGGGACGCAGTAAGGCTGCATTGAGCTTGCTCAAAGCTGCCCTGGGGTTTGAAGATCACCGTTTAGAGCGTACTGTTTTTGGGATTAAGTTTCCGAATCCTGTCGGCTTAGCCGCCGGGTTTGATAAAAATGCTTGGGCATTACCTGCTCTGGCTGCCTTGGGGTTTGGGTTTATTGAAATGGGGACTGTGACCGCCAAGGCGCAACCGGGCAATCCACGCCCCCGCCTGTTTCGCTTGCCAACTGACGAAGCGTTGATTAACTGCATGGGGTTTAATAACGACGGCGCAGACGCCGTGGCCGCGTGTTTGGCCCGAATACCAAAATTATCTGTGCCTCTTGGCATTAGTATTGGCAAATCCAAGGTTACCCCAATCGAAGAGGCCGTTGACGACTATTTGTATTCATTGCGTGTGCTCTATCCGCATGGGGATTATTTTGCGGTGAACGTGAGTTCGCCCAACACTCCGGGGCTGCGTAGTTTACAACAGAAGGATCAGTTACAAAGTTTGCTACAAACTTTGGTTGGCGAAGCGAAGTTACTGGCGGGCGTGGCAGTGTCGCCAAAACCAGTGTTGGTTAAAATTGCTCCAGATTTAACCGAGCAAGCGATTTTGGAGGCGCTGGAGGTTTGCGCCGCTACCGGCGTGGCGGGAATTATCGCCACTAATACCACTTTGAACAGAAGTGGATTGCAAACACGGATTACTGAAGACGGGGGATTAAGCGGCCAACCGCTTACCGAGCGAGCTTTGGAGGTGGTTCAATTTATCCACCGCGAAGCCCCGCGGCTGCCGATTGTTGGGGTGGGGGGAATTGGTTCGGCTGAACAGGCGCTGGCGATGCTTGAAGCCGGGGCGAGTTTGCTTCAGTTATACACCGGGTTTATTTACCAGGGGCCACTTTTGCCGCGGAGGATTAATCAGTTTTTGTCACGCCGGGTATGAACTGGAATTCTTCGGTTTCAGGATTGTGGAAGGCGGGCCCACGGACAGCTAAGAGTTTAAAAAAATTTGGTATTGGCAGTATCCGTGATTTGGTTTATTATTTTCCGTTTCGTTACGAAGATTACAGTCAGATTGTGCCGATCGCGGGTTTGCAAGAGGGTCAAGCGGTAACTGTACGTGGTAAAATTGAACTTTTGGCCGCCAAGCGTAGTTTTCGCCGCCGCATGGTGGTGGTTGAGGCGCTTCTGAGCGACCAGAGCGGCAGCGTGAGGGTGGTGTGGTTCAACCAGCCTTATGTTACCAAGCTACTCGAGGCAGGGGATGAAGTATTTGTTTCCGGCGTACCGCGCCGGGACATGCTCGGGTTTCAGTTTGCGAGTCCGCAGTATGAAAAAATTAAGCCTGATTTTTCCCCGACGCATACTGCCCGCTTGGTGCCGATTTATCACTTAACGGCCGGAGTTACCGAGAAACAGATCCGCGGTTTAATTAAACAGGCCCTGGGGTTTTTTCCGAGCGTGCCGGAATGGCTGCCAGAAGAAATTAGCGCGCCATTGAGCCTGTTTACTCATTTGGAAGCGCTCCAGCACGTGCATTTTCCGACTGATCAAAAGACGCTGGCGGAAAGCCTGCGCCGATTAAAGTTTGAAGAATTATTTTTATTACAATTGCGGGCGGAATTGGCCCGGATGGCCAAAGTTTCGCTCCGAGCCCCCGAGATTTCTTTTCAGGAAGCGGCGATCAAAGAATTTGTCGCCGAGCTGCCGTTTGCTTTGACGAAGGCGCAAAAAGTGGCGGCTTGGGAAATATTACAGGCAATCCAGAAAAAGGCGCCAATGAACAGGTTGTTATCGGGCGATGTTGGTTCTGGTAAAACGGTCGTGGCCGCGATGGCTTTATATAATGCCGCGTTGAATGGTTTTCAGGGCATATTGATGGTCCCGACCGAAATTTTAGCGACCCAACATTATGCCTCGCTCTGCAAACTATTAGGGAGCAAAGGGGTGCGGATTGCGGTGTATACTCGTAGCCAGCGAAAATTGTTTAATTCTCGAAGCGGTGAGGTTTCGGAAACTGAATATTCCAAAGCTCAACTGCTTAAATTTTTTGCCACTGGTGAGACCGATCTGGTGATTGGCACCCACGCGTTGTTGACCGAGGGGGTGGAGTTTAAGCAACTGGGCCTGGTGATTGTGGACGAGCAACATCGCTTTGGCGTTGCCCAGCGGCGCGTGATTAAAGAAAAAGGGGAACGAGTACATTTTTTGAGCATGACGGCCACGCCGATTCCGCGTTCTTTGGCTCTGCTTATTTATGGTGATTTGGATATTTCAATTATTAACGAGCTCCCGGTGGGGCGCAAGAAAATTTTGAGTCGTCTGGTTGAGCCCGCCAAACGCGAACGGGCGTATGAATTTATCCGGGCGCAGATTAAACAAGGGCGCCAGGCATTTGTGGTGTGCCCGTTGATTGAGGGAGCGGCTGACGCTGGCCTGGGAACGGTAGACAAAAAATCTGTTTTAAATGAGTACGCTAAACTCTCTGAAAAGATTTTTCCCGATTTGCGAGTGAGTTATTTACACGGCAAATTAAAACCAGATGACAAAGAAGCCGTGATGCGGGATTTTGCCAAGGGCCAGATCGATATTTTGGTGTCCACTTCGGTGGTGGAAGTGGGGGTGGATATTCCAAACGCCAGTGTGATGATGATTGAAGGGGCGGAGCGGTTTGGGTTGGCCCAACTGCACCAGTTCCGTGGACGGGTGGGGCGCAGTGTCCATCAATCGTATTGTTTATTATTTACCGATAGTGATTCGGCTACTGCCAAAGAGCGTTTGGTTTTTTTTGAAACACATCAGGATGGGTTCCAGCTCGCCGAAAAAGATTTGGAAATTAGGGGGCCGGGCGAAGTATATGGCACCACGCAAAGCGGCTTGATGGAGTTGCGTTTGGCCAAACTTACGGATCGGGAATTGATCCGCCAGGCCAAAGAGGCCGCTACGAACGTGGCTCCGCTGATTAAAAAATATCCGTTGCTTTTAAAAAAGGTTAAAGAGTGGGAGGGGCGCGTACACTTGGAATAAGGTGATAAGTTGCTGGAAAAGCCTTGACAAAAAGGTTTTTTTGTGTTTGGATGCACGCACAACTCCGGCACTGTGCCGGCAACACCCGAGGTAGTCATGAGACGTAAACTGTCCCTGTCACCCGTGTCCTCTGCCGTTGCCCCCGTCCCCTCCGCTGCCGAGGAGCGGGAGCGCTTCGTCCAGGAGCGCGCCCGGTTCATCGAGGAGCTCGACGAGTTCATGTGGCAGCACGGGTCGCTCTACGCGCGCCTCTTCGGGGAGCGCACGCGGGCCTTGCGGCCGAGCAACCCCAAGGAGCGCGAGCGCGTCGCGCTCGAGCGGGGTCGTATGCGGTGGATCACCGCCTTCCTGAGCCTCTACGGCAACCTGCTCGCCCAGCGGGTCCGGGGGCAGATGCAGCTGGTTCTCGCCGAGGCCCCCGAGGGGTTCTGTTTCACCCGTGCCGAGGTCATGCGTGCGGGCGGGCTCGAGGCCTCCCTCTATACTCTCCCGCTCCAGGAGTTCGCCCGCGCGCGGGCCACTATCAGCACCACGCTCAATGAGTTCGTGGGGCAGGGGCTGCTCACGTCGGCCAAGGACAGCGAGATGTTCCGCCTGACCACGCTGGGCGTCGAGCTCTACGCCCTCACCACCGCGGGCCAGGCCTACGACCAGGGCGTCCTGCGCGGCTGCCCGAGCCGTGATCGTACCATCCTCGTCAGCACGCGCCTGCGTCGGGCCTCGCGCCTGATCATCGCCGTGCCCCCGCCCGAGCGCCGTAGGCTGATCCTGCCGCGCATCGCCGCGGCCTAAAGCGCGTTACGCCTGTCTGACCAGGGCGACTCGCCCCCCCCTTGCTCTTTGCCCCCTTCTTTATTTTTTAACTCGGTTTAAAAATAAAGCAGACACACCTCCCGTTTTAGGGAGGTGTGTTTTTTATCTAACCAGCGGGATTGTTTTTAAGTGTGCAGGATTAATTCCTGGATGTTTTTAATGTTTAAAATTTTTATTTTATAGCCAGCTGTTTTTACTTTGGCGTTTAAGTGCGTGATGGCACGTTTAAGACCGAGTTGTTCGCATTCCTTAAGGCGTTTTTCGGACTGGTTCACCGAGCGCACTTCGCCGCCGAGGCCGACTTCGCCAAAGACGGCTAAATCCGCGCCAAGCGCTTTATCTTTAAAAGCGCTGGCGATGGCGATGCACACGGCCAAGTCACTGGCGGGTTCGTTTGCTTCGAGCCCGCCCACCACGTTGAGGTGGATATCGTATTGTTCCAGGTGTAATCCGGCGCGTTTTTGTAATACTGCCACCAGCACGTGCAGCCGATTGAGATCAAAACCGCTGGCTTTGCGCACGGGGTAGCCAAAAGCG
Source organism: Candidatus Magasanikiibacteriota bacterium (assembly GCA_023246715.1). Classification (GTDB taxonomy): domain Bacteria; phylum Patescibacteriota; class Patescibacteriia; order Magasanikbacterales; family GWA2-37-8; genus JAHFHZ01. The sequence continues at coordinate 5,030 of JAHFHZ010000039.1, forward strand.
GTTTTGGTCACCAACGCTTGTACTTCTACCAAAATCGGGCGGGTTCCTTCGATCAAGCACGTGAGCACATTGCCGGGCGGATTTTCGCCGCGTTCGGCCAAGAATGCCGCTGAGGGGTTCTGGACTTCAACTAAGCCCTGTTCTTCCATGGCGAATACACCCACTTCGTCGGTAGGGCCGAAGCGATTTTTAACAGTGCGTAGAATCCGGTACTGATGATGGCGCTCGCCTTCCAGGTATAAAACCGCGTCTACTAAATGTTCGAGGGTTTTGGGACCGGCTACCAAGCCGTCTTTGGTGACGTGCCCAACGATAATAATGGGAGTGGCAGTTTGCTTAGCGATTTCGAGCAGTTTGGCGGCGGAGGCTTTAACCTGAGTAACGCTCCCGGTTTCGCCATCTGCTTCGGCCGCGAACATAGTTTGCACCGAATCCACGATCACGAGCGCCGGGCGGTGTTCGGTAATGGCGGCAGCGATGGATTCAACGCGGGACTCGTTAGAAAGCTGGAGCTCGGGGCTGGCGAGCCGTAGCCGATTGGCGCGTAGTTTGATTTGTTCCACCGATTCTTCGCCCGAGAAATAGAGTGATTTTGGCACGGCGGCCGCGATTTGGATAGCCAGGGTTGATTTACCAATGCCCGGTTCACCGCCCAGTAAAACCAGGCTGCCCGGCACAATCCCGCCGCCAAGTACCCGGTTGAGTTCGCCAAGCGGCGTAGTCAGGCGTTTTAGTTCATGGCTGCCAATTTCTCCGAGCGCGCTAATTTTCGCGGCAGGGTAGCTGGTGGGGGTAGCGTTGCCGCGCGCTCCAGGGTGGGCGGCGGCAGATTTTTCTACTGTGCCCCATTGGCTACATTCCAAACAGCGCCCAATCCATTTGCTGAATTGGGCGCCGCAGTTGGAACAGTGGTAAAGGTTGATGCTGAGGGACTTCATGGAGTTTAAAAAGGTAAATACCAACTGCACGCGTGGCCTTTGGCCATGGTTTTTTTGGTGTTATTATCGAGGCCAATTTGTGTCCAATCAAACGCGCGTGGATCGCCGTGTCCATTGCTATCGCCAAGTTCGCAGTGCCCCACGATTTGTTCGGCGACGCGTTTGGCGCTCGTGCGCTTGATAATATCATCAATGAGCTTGGTGAGCGCGGCGTATTGCGCGGCGGTGGGGGAGCAAGCCGATTTAACGTCTTCTGGTTTTGAAGAGCTTTTTAAGCTGTTACAGGAAGTGCCGTTGGCTTTGTCGATATTTATTTCGATACCAATACCTTCTTTATTACCCCCGGGGGCGTGTGGCACGACGCACTCTTCGCCAGCGTGCTGGAAGATGATCCCGTCGCGTTGAATAGTGTAGTGGGCAGCGGCAGGGCGTTTTTGCCAGGTATCATTATTGCCTTTGGCGGTGTATCCGCCATTGTGAATGACGATTTTAGTGATGGCGTTCAACGCCCGTTTGCCATAGGCGCGGCCATCTACCTGGCCAAAGAACGAAAAATTAATCGGGGTGGAACGGTTTTTTTCGGCCAGCGCGCGGTCAGATACGCAAGCTCCTTTGGTGATAGGTACGGCCTGTTTTTGTTGGTCTG
>JAHFHZ010000017.1 GCA_023246715.1 Candidatus Magasanikiibacteriota bacterium
CGGTGAATGGGTATCCATGCGACACAGCAGTTAACTAAAAGACACTCCCTTTGGGAGTGTCTTTTAGTATACCAAATGTGGCTTAGATTTGCTTTAAAAGGGAGTTTCGTAATTCAGAGCATATAGATACTTACTTAGATCCTGCGTGAAAAAGCACTTTTTCACCCAAGATTTGATTAATAAATTTTATTGATCAATAGTGTTCTTTACAATACTCGATTCAAATCTTTAAGTCTGTTGATTTTCTCCTTCTCGTACCAGAATATTTTTTGTTGCGGCGCGTTCCTGGGAAAGCGGAGAATCTGTCGACTGCCATGGTGAGCGAATTATCCTGGCATGAGGAGTAGCGCCTGCCGCTGTTGCTTTCAAAGCAGAGCAGCGGATGGTATGACTTGCGGCCACGCGCCGCGATTGTACCCTTTCGCGACTCCCTCTTGGTCGCCATACACCGTACACACCGTTGAATCCATGCCCACTAACAATCTATTCTCCGGCACGATCCGATTGATAAAATACTTTCTCAATCGATCGTGCAGGCGAACCAGTTGGGGCAATAATTCGCTTGAACTGCGCGCTAGGAACCGGCGGATGGTGGTTGGGTTGGGAAACTGTTTTAATCCGATGAACAGCTTGAAGACGCCGTTGTTGCCGCGCTTTTTTGACACTTCAATCCGACTTAGGCCGAGAATGATCGGATACAGGATCGAAAAGTTCGATTCAACAATCGTGTAGTCGTTGTTGCGTTGATCATAGTTAAAATTTCGAGCAATCAATCGGCGCCAACCGATTTGTTTCAGAAATAGGTGAAAAAAATACACACCACCAAAATGGATGAGCTGACTGGAATTGAATTTTACCCGAATTTTTCGAGCGCCATAGGCCATACGCTAAAAGCGTACATTATGGACGGTTTTAGCGTATGGCCATAGATTGTAAGAGAGCTTTGTTTTTTGTTTATGGCAATATTTAAGTTGTTGATTCATAGTTCACGTAGGATTTAAGTATATATTATTGGGTCTTGCCTAGCAAATTTCTAGACCCTAGACTTAAAAATGATCTTTACAAGTAAAGGATACAGGTCCTCGTGACGGTGGTTGAAACGGAACTCAGACTCTTTCAGATTAGAGATAGAACTTGTGCCGCGGAATACCGTTATGCTTGCGCATCTTGCGCTTCACATACGACCAGAACGATTCAATGCCATTGATGTGGGTTCCGGGCAAATTCCTTGCTGTGGTTGATGCGGTGGTGCTTGTAACCAGAATAGACAAAACTGTCATAACTACGCCATTTGTCTGTATACACGTTGGACTTGGATTTTTTCACTAACTGCTCAATAATTGGCACCAACGACTTGCGCGAAGCGTCAGGAATAATCTGAGTATACACGATACCATTTCGCTTCAATAAACCAACGACTGGCATTTTGTTCTTTGGTACTACGGCCACGTGGGTCACCATGGTGCCGAGAGCCGTAATACGATTCGTCGATCTCAATGTGACCGGACAGTTGTTCAAGCTTGTATTCTTGATGAACAATTATCCGTTCACGGAATAATTGAAAATATTTGTCGATCGTATTACGGTTCAAACCGAGCTGTGCGGCGGTTTGCACCGCCGTTAATTCGAGTGAAAAACAACGTACAATCTTTTTTATTTGGTAATCGCTTAATTTACTATATTTCACAGACTCGTCTTAGGGTTAGAAACCCCCGGCTTCTAGCCGAAAGTGGTTCATAACGTGAGCGTACGCCCCTGTGTTATACAAGTCAATAGTGACGAATAAGTCATAAATCGATAAAAAACCCGCCCTTATAATGGGGATTCTCGAAACGCTGCTAGATGGTTTGTGATTTGGCTTGCCGCATCATTCGTTCATCGACTTTGCTCCAGTCGACGGCTTTGAGGAAGGCCTGGATGTAGTCGGCGCGTTTGGTGCCATAATCCAGAATAAAGGCATGTTCAAACACATCCATCACCAAGAGCGGCACGCAGCCAGCCAGGTGCCCCGTGTCGTGTTCGTTTATCCAACAATTGAAGTAGCGGTCGTCCTCGGGATCGTAGTACAAAATAGCCCAACCGATGCCGCGCATCGCGCCGGTGGCCACAAAGTCTTTTTGCCAATTTTCAAAAGTGGCAAATTGGTGGGTTAGGGCGGCGTGCAGCGGGGAGCCGCCGGCGAGTTGTTTGCCGCCACTAACCATATTTCCAAAATAATATTCATGCAGGCGCATGCCGTTAAATTCCCAGCCAAAGCGGCGGGTAATCTCGGCGTATTCCGGCGTGCTCGCGGCATCGCTATCAAGCAAGGTGCGTAATTGATCAGCGACTTTATTCGTATTGGTGACGTAGCCTTGGTAGAGCGTGAAATGGGTGTTTAGCAAGTTTTCGCTGAAGCCCGGCGTGCCAATAAGGCGGCCGTAAGATTTTGACTGGTACATAGTAAGAAAGTTAAATTTTACCAACTAAATCCATTCCCGGGCGAAGCGTTTTGCCGCCGGGGCGCCAGCTGGCCGGGCACACCTCACCGCCATGTTCCGCGACATATTGCGCCGCTTGAATTTTTCGTACTAACTCTGCGGCGCTGCGCCCAATACTGTTGTCGTGTACTTCAAATGCTTTCAAAACGCCTTCAGGGTCGATAATAAAGGTGCCGCGTAAAGCGAGGCCTTCACTTTCGATCATCACGCCAAATTCACGGCAAATAGTTCCGGTGGGGTCTGCGGCCATAGGGAAAGTAATTTTTTTAATGGCTGGGGAATGATCGTGCCAGGCCTTATGTACGAAGACAGTATCCCGACTGACGCTGATTACCTCGGTATTCATTTTGCTGAATTCCGGGTAGCTCAGGGCCATTTCTTCTAGTTCGGTCGGGCACACAAACGTAAAATCAGCCGGGTAAAAAAACAAGATTACCCATTTCCCGCGATACGCGGAAAGCTTTATTTTTTTTGTTTCTTCGTTGTGGAACACTTCCATTTCCAGGTCGGTTACCTGCTGGCCGATCACCGGGAGCTTGTTATTGTCTGACATAGGCAACGCATGCGTTAAGACTTAGTTGAGCGGGTCATTGAAGTATAAAAGCTGTCGTAGAGATCGTCAAATTATACCCCGGGCAAAAGGTATTGTTTAATGAGGTATCCAATAGCAAAGTTAATAGTCGCGATACCCAGGCTTAAACCGGCCATTTCGGCAAAACGCTTTCCAAAGGGTAAGTTTTTGCAAACAGCGGTGTAGAAATTAAAGACCAAAATAATCAGTACCGCCATAACCATGGTCGCTCCCAGTGCCCAAAAAGCGTTGGCAAAAACAAAATAGGGAAAAATCAGCAGCGCCACTGTTATCGCGTAAGCGCCCCCGGTCGAAATCGCCGCGGTGAGAGGATTTTTGCCATCCTCTTTGGCGGATAAGTATGACGACACGCCCATCGAAAGTGAAGCGGCAATACCGGTAATAAGGCCAACCAGCGCGATCAGCCGGGTGTTGTTCAAGGCCAGGGTAAAACCAGCCAACGCCCCGGTCAGCTCAATCAACGCGTCGTTCAAACCAAGGATAATCGAGCTTACCTGTGAAAGCAGGCGAGTATTGATCAGGCTAAGTAGCTGTTGTTCGTGTTGTTGTTCTTCCTGGATAATTTTTAAAGCAGCCGGGTATTCATTTTTTAATTCGTGATAAAGTCCAATCACCAAGCCCTCGCCTTTTTCCATTAGTTTTAAGCCAAAGCTCAAGCCCAGGAGCCGAGTAATAAGGTAGTAAAACCATAGTTGAGCGTAGGAGGGGGAGACTTCAGTTTTTGTAATATCTCGCCACATCGCGTAATGACTTTTTTCTTGGGCGATCATTTGTTCTATAATCCGGCGATTTGCCGGGTTATTGATCAAGGGCAAGATTTTTTCGTATAAGCGCTGCTCGGTGAGTTCGTTTTTTTGGATTGTTAACAAAGCCGAGTGCATAAAAATTTTTAGAATGAGTTTCTTTTCTTTACCTTAACAAAAATACGTCATCCCGACAAGAAAATAAACGATTGCCAGGCTTGATCTTTCTTTCAACTTATGATAAGCCAAAGGGTATCCCAAAATGGAGGTAGCCAATGTCAATCCGAAGATTGATAGTGTGTCTCGCCCTGGGCGCAGCCAGCTGCGCCGCATCGCTCCCCAGCGAGACGACCCCGGAAGGCCTGTCGTTTGCCGCCACCCAGGCGGAGCCAGAGCCAGACCCCGATATCGAGGCCAACTGCCGCCAGCAAAGCGACGGTTCCGCAGAGCCCTCCTATGGGCAGGCCAAGCGGGAAGCCGAGAGTATCTGTCGGCAGGTGACCGAGTGCAAGGTGGAGAATTTTGGAGTGGCCAGGTTGGCCGTTCCGGAACCCGGATCAGCCTGCTTCCCTGCTTTCCAGGCCTGCCAGTGCAGCCAGATCCGGCTGCATCGGCTGCGCCAGCAAGCCATGCGCCGCCAGCCCCAGAGCTAGGCGGGGCAACATGTGTCTCGCCAGACAACAACACAAGCCGGCTCACCACCGGCTTGTGTCCCCCCATCAATCAAATCAAATCCGCTCGAAGCGGATTATTTTAATACTAAATTTTTGAAGCGTTCGTAGAGCGAACGATGACTGTCAAGCTGGCGGATAACAAATAGCCCGGTAATCCAGAGCAAAGTCGAAGTTACTGCGGAGAGCAAGCAATACTGGCAAAACGCTTTGATTATAAAGGCCTGCACCCCCAAAAACCAAAGCGACATTACCAGCCCCGCCCAGGTGGCCACAGCGGTCAGACCAAGCAATTGCTCGTTTTTGGTGTCCAGATACGCCAGCGTTCCAGCTAGAACAGCCAGGTAATAAATGGCACCTAAAAGGGCAACGGGAATCCCTAAAATTTTCGAGTACGGGCTAGCGGTGACTTGCCCGCAACCATGGGTAATAGAGCAAGGCGGAATTTCGTTGCGGTAGTGCTTTATCGTCAAATACGTCGCGTCGCTAAACCCAATCACTCCGACAAAAATTAATATTCCCGCCAGGATATTAAGGTTGTCCGTCCAGGATTTTTTGAAGAGTTTGTTTAAAATCATCATAATTTGTAGGGTTAGTCAGCTTGCGGCCATTCAGATAAAAAGCCGGTGTTCCTTGGACGTTAAGGCTAAAGCCGGTGTCCCGGTCATCCTTTACTTTTTTAACAGTTTCAGCCGCTTTTAAATCAGCCGCAAAGCGAGCGTCGTCCAAGCTAAGCTGCTTGGCGTAACCAATAAAGGCTTCCGTTGCGTCCGAGACCCCCTCCCACGAGCGTTGCCCGTCAAACAATAAATCATGCATTTCCCAAAATTTACCTTGGTTTCCAGCCGCTTCGGCTGCCTGGGCCGCCAACTGCGCGTGTTTGTGTTGAGCGAGCGGAAAGTGCCGGTATACCACCGCCAACTGCGCTCCCATTTCACGCTTCAATTGTTTAATCAGCGGAAAATAAGCCGCGCAGGCCGGGCATTGAAAATCGCTATATTCGATCAATCGTAAGGGTGCTGCGGCATCGCCCTGTACCCAATCGTTTGGTTGCACCGTGGCTAACTCTTCTGGCGAAGCCGAGATTGAGCCTGTGCCTCCGCCGGATTTTATTAACAGCGCCACGATCCCGGCCAACAGCAGTAAGGCGCCAACCCAGAGCGTAATTCTTTTAGCCGTATTTTTTTGTTGCATACCCGTTCGGGCCGCTTTTTGCTCCGCGCGCCGTTGTTCGCGTCGCTCGCGACGGGTTGTTGGTTCGGGGGTAGGTTGCGTACTAGAATCCATACCGTAAGACGTAAAAAATATAACTTCCGCCTCTTTAGTATACCGTAAAATAAAAAACAGGGAAGAGTTGTTAAAAAAAACCGCCCCAACAGTATAGTCGGAGCGGTTTAAGAGAAAAGAAAGTGTTTTATTATGGAGCCCGTAGTACCCCGCTACACTGCGACTAGTCGCAGTGTCGGGTTTATTTTTGCAACGCCGCGTCAATTGCCGCTTTAAAGTTTTCGTATGGCTGAGCTCCGCTGACCAGTACGCCATCCACAAAGGTTGCTGGGGTTCCCTGCACTCCTTTTTTCAAACCTTCCTGGTAATCATCGCTTACCTTGCTGGCCATTTTCCCTGAATCCAGGCAATCGTTGAATTTACCGGCGTTAAGCCCGATCGTCGTGGCGTAACGTTTCAGGTCTTCGTTGGTTAAGGCCTGTTGGTTTTCAAACAATTTGTCGTGCATTTCCCAGAATTTTCCCTGTTCGTTGGCGCACTCCGCCGCTTCGCCAGCCTTTTGCGCGTTGGGGTGAATATTGGAGAGCGGAAAATGCTTGTAGACCAAGCGAATCTTGTCTCCATAATCGGCTAGTAACCGATCGATCGTTGGGGCGTGTTGACTGCAAAACGGGCATTGGAAATCAGAGAATTCAACCAAGGTGACTTTGGCGTTCTTACCGCCACGAATATGATCATCTTTATCAATCGTAAAAGATTGGGGTACGCCTTGTTCGGCCGGCGACGGGCCATCGGCTGGTTGAGCGCCACTTGGTTGAGCCACGGCCACGGTGCCTATTCTGCCCCCAGATTTAAGTAATTTTACCACGCTGACGCCAAGAATGATGTTGGCTATCAAAGATAAACCACTAAAGGCCACCAAAAAACCACCAAACAAAACCACCTTGGGGTGCATGCCGTCGAGCATGGAAGGTCGGGAAGACTGCTCCATCATAGACAAAATTTAGAATTAACTTTAAACAGTATATCAAAATATGTTTTACCGCACAATCCAGGCTGCCAGTAGCATATTGCAACTTATACAGTAGTATAGATCTTATTGTAACTGCGTTGAAATAGCGGTTGTGAATAACTCCACACGTCTGTAGTTAAAGCATAGTCTTGTCTGCCATCCCCGTGAAAACGGGGATCCAGTAGCACTTCCTGGCCTGGATTCCCGCTTCCGCGGGAATGACATTGTTGAGTATAAATAAGAAAAAGTGTAAATATAAAAGCCGCCCTGCCGTATATACAGCAAGGCGGCTAAAAATATTTCATCTCGGAACACTATAGTACCAAACTGACCACGTCAGATAAAAAAACAGTCCCAAGCAAATCGGGACTGTTTCATTTTGTCACCTCGGAGTACCTATCGAACCAACCGGTGGTTAGTGAGATAGGTACAGTCTCCGAGGGGGAGACGGGGTGCGTGGGGGGTGTGGCGTGGGGCCGGGCGCAGGCTAGGCCGCAGCGGTCTGGGGCTGGGCGGCCTTGGCCGCGGGGGCCGTGTCGGCGTTCATCACGCTAATGGCGTAGAGAACGGCGATCGCCGTCACCACGGGCTCGCGCAGCAGGTGGAGCGCGAAGCCATTGTCACCGAGGTCGCGCTCCTTGACCTTCGCCAAGGGGAGCGTGCGGAAGTGGCTGACCCGCTTCCACTCGCCCTTGTGCAGCCGGTAGTAGTGGCGCGCGTCCTTCTTGTCGATGAGGAGGGCGTAGCCCTCGAGGTCGCTGTCCTTGCGGGTGTAGACCGTGGTCTCGCCGTAGGTAACCATGAACTCGGTCATGGTCGTCGGGGCGGCGTCCTCGGGCTCCACGACCTTGTCGGCTCGCTTGGCAGCGGCCTTCTGCTTGGGCACCTTGGCTTCGGCCTTCTTCTTGACGGGCTCCTGCTTGGGCGTCTCGGGCTCGGTGCGGATCTCCGGCAGGGGCGCCTGGTCCGCGAGGCTCTGGATGGCCTGGACCAGCGACTCGTCGTCGCTGAACGGGCAGATGATCCGTTGGTCGTTGTCGTGGATCATGGGGCGCTTCCTGGGGAAGCGCTTCTGCTGGAGCATCCAGCCGTAGTAGCGCGCAAGCGCCCTCGCCGCCTGCGTTGGCGACACGTCGCGCTGGATGCGGGTGAGGGCGCGGCGGAGCTGCTTGTGGCCGAGCTTGAAAAAGCCGTTCTGCTTGGGCATTCCTGGACTCCCTTCGCACCTCGACGGTGCGTGCTGTGCGTTGAGCCTATCCGAGCGATCTCGGTAAGGCCATTCTAAATTCTCCCGGTTACTGCTCTGTTTGACGCAGAACAAAAATCGGGAGAATTACACGCAAAGGGCATTTACCTAAATTTGTAGGTAAAACGTAATACTATAGCACAAAACCACCCTTTTGTCAAGCGTATTTCGGCAATATTACAATTTTTTCCTGTTTTATCTAAGGTTAGCCAAAATTAAATTTTAGAACCGCATGGTTAAGCCATTTTTAAGTTTTCGCTTCATCGCAAGAATCTAACCTAAATCGCCTGCCGCATCGAAAGTCCGGCGCCTGCTCGGGTTCAACGGCAGATATTTAAATTGTTGTTTGATAAACTATAAATTTCCTGCCCTAAATTAAAAACCACGCCGGTTGCCCGGGGTGGTTTTTAATTAAAAGCGCGTCGCACGGAGCTTCCTGGAGCACCTCTGTCATAAATTTATTTATTGCAGGGGTGTTGGTTCCAGGAAGGGGGGGTGTTCAGAGCCTAGGGGCTACAGGCGCCACATCAGATCGATCGTCTGCATGGGGTTGGCGGCGTCGTAGACGCGCCAGCGCTGCGCGGTCTCGACCAGGCTGTGATAGAGCTGGACGGTGCGGGCGAGCATCCCGGTCCGGCTGTCGGTGAGGGTCAGCTCGGCGTAGGCCTCTCCGCCCGGGCGCGCCTTGCAGGCGACGTAGGCGAGGGTGTAGTCGCCGCCGTAGCCCTTGCCATCCCCGAAGTCGGCCATGATGTTGCCCGTCCAGTGGCCGCTGCCCTTGGTCTGGGCGTGGGCGTACTCGCAGGTGGTGAGCGTGGTGAACTCGAAGGTCTTGAGCCCCACCGCGCCGACGCGGTACAGCGTGTCCTGGTAGAGCTTGCCCGGGAGCAGAATCGCCACCGTGGGGTACGTGATCATGGTCCCATTCAGCCCCCCCGGCTCGGAGTAGTAGACACCCGTGTGGACCGTCATGGGGATGTCGCTCCAGGTGCCGCCCATCACGTTCTTGTCGAAGAGCTGGGCGGTGGTGCGGGGCGGGTCCGCGGTGGTGTAGGCGATGTCCACGCCGACGTGGAACCAGTCCTCCGTGTTGACCATCCGCACGAACTTCGGGAAGCCGTTGCTCGGGGCGGTGCCCGTCGAGCTCGGGGTGCCGCCGCAGGCGCCGAGCGCCAGGGCAAGGGACAGGGACAGGGCGGTCAAGAAAAGAGAGGGTCTGTTGCGCATTACGGGAACTCCTTGTGCTGCAAGCGGCGTTGCTTGCAAGCAGATCCATACCATATTCCGGGCGTTAAGTCAACTTAACCGCCACTTCTATTTTTGATTTAACCCCCCGTGTCTTGGTAACAACTACTTAAAACCAGAAGGATCAGGCAATGTAAGTTGCCCCGCTTTAAAACAAAAACACCCCGGATAATTTCGGGGTGTTTTTTGTTTAACGCTGTTTACTCCAAAGGCGGCGGCACTGCTTCGGACGAGGTTTCTTTGCCTGCTTCACCGGCTTCTTCTTCCGGAGCTTCACCCCGCTCAATAATTTCCAGGACTTCTTCACGGATTGCCTTAAGCATTTTTGGATTATCACGCAGGGCTTGTTTAGCCGTTTCGCGGCCTACGCCCAGGCGCTCTTCTTTATAACTGTACGAATTGCCTTTTTTGTCGATTACTTTGTAAACTACACCAGTATCCAATACGTCACCCGCCACCGAAATACCCTCGTTATACATGATATCGAATTCACAGGTGCGGAACGGCGCGGCCACTTTGTTTTTGACGATTTTTACTTTCACCCGGTTGCCGATCACGCGGTCGCCTTGTTTGATTTGCGCGCTACGTCGTACTTCGATACGTACCGAAGAATAAAATTTCAGCGCTACGCCGCCGGTGGTGGTTTCGGGGTTGCCATAGACCACGCCGATTTTTAGACGTGTTTGGTTAATAAACAAAACAATTGTGCGTGATTTGCTAATGATACCGGTCAGTTTGCGCAGCGCCTGGCTCATCAATCGTGCTTGCAAGCCCATTTGCATTTCGCCCATTTCGCCTTCAATTTCGGCTTTGGGCACAAGCGCCGCCACCGAGTCGATCACGATTATATCCACGGCGTTGGAGCGCACCAACGTGTCCACGATTTCCAAACCCTGTTCGCCGGTGTCGGGTTGCGAGATTAAAAGCTCATCAACTTTGACTCCGATTTTTTTGGCGTAGTCCGGGTCAAGCGCGTGTTCGGCGTCAACATACGCCGCCAAGCCACCCAGTTTTTGCACTTCGGCCACAACGTGTTGAGCCAAGGTACTCTTACCGCTCGCTTCCGGGCCGTATACTTCAACAATGCGGCCGCGCGGCACGCCGCGGACTCCTAAGGCGATATCTACCGACAAACAACCCGTAGAAACAGTATCAACTTGCATGGTTTTGGCTTCGCCAAACTTCATGATCGCTCCGTCGCCGAAACGGCTTTTGATTTGTTCGATCGCGTTTTCCGCAGCCTTCATTTTCTCCTTAACCTCCTCGGACGTAGCTTTCGCCATAGCAGTACAAAATAAGTGATTTAGTCTTGGGAAAATCTTATAACCTGTTTATAATCTTTATTCTGGCTCAAAAAGCCATTATTTTATGACTCAAAAAAAGATTATAAACAGGTTATTAACGGCGCAGGGTAATTTCTTGTTTTACCTTTGGCTTCACAATAATATGGCGCAATATCAGCGCTCTTTTTCCAGAACGGCCATGCTGATTGCGGGCCGCGGAGACCGCGATCGTGTTTAACCCTTCGGATAAATCCAGATGGATTTCAAAACGTCCTTGATTGTTCACCACCACGTCTTGCCCGTTCACGGTCAGTACCGCTTCTTTGGCAGTTTGGCCTTGTACCAAGGCGGCGGCTTGGGTGACAACCTGCCCATCTTCGGGGGTGAAGACGATCAATTCCGGTGGTTCAAAACTTTGCCGTACCTGCCAGCCCAAATACACTACCACCAACAGGCTGGCCGTTCCAATCACCGCGTTGCGGATAAATATTGACCACGAGGCGAATGGCAGTTGTTTAAGGTTAGTGAGTGGGTGGCGAGCCGCGGAAATGTCTTCTAAGCCGCGTTCTTCCACAAATTCAGCCGCGCAAATTTCGGGGGGCAGCCCGAGGATGCGAGCGTAGCTTTTAACGTAGGCCAGGCGGTATGGCTTGGCTTTGGGTAAAGTAGCAAATTTTCCTTCTTCCAGGGCGGTTAAATATTTAGCCGGTATTTGCAACCCCTGCGCGACATCTTTAATGGATAATTTTTTTGCTTCACGTTCGTTTTTAAAAACCAAACTTAACCGCAGGGCTGTTTGTAATTTTTTGAAGCAGAAAACGGCCATAGCTGTGTGCAATATTATTCCTCGGGGGGTGGAACTGGAGGATCGAACACGCTGCCGCCCGCGTCGAGTGTCTGTTCTTCGGGGGGCAATTCGGCGTTTTGCGCGCCTTGCAAATGTTCCATGAAAACCTCACGCGGTTTGGCACCATCAGCTGGGCCTACTATACCAGCTGATTCTAGTTCGTCAAGCAAACGGGCCGCGCGCGCGTAGCCTACTTTCATGCGCCGTTGCATGAGCGAAGCGCTCGCCTTGCCGGATTCTATTACGAGTCGCTTTGCCTGTTCAAATAGCGGGTCCTGATCGTCGCTTGGGCCGCCAAACATATTCACCGTTCCATTCGATCCGCCTTTAGAAACAATTGAATCATCATACGTGGGCGGTTCGTCGCCTTTTAGGTGGTCTACCACGCGTTTCATTTCGTCTTCGGACACATACGCGCCTTGCAACCGTTTTGGTTTAGATAATTCGGCAGTCAAAAACAGCAGATCGCCGCGCCCGAGCAATTTTTCGGCGCCCGGCGTGTCTAAGATTGTTCGCGAGTCAATAAGCGATGCGACCGAAAAAGCAACGCGAGCGGGAATGTTGGCCTTCATGAGGCCGGTGATCACCTCCACGCTCGGTCGTTGCGTCGCCACCACCAAATGAATGCCCACCGCGCGGGCCATCTGCGCCAGGCGGATAATACCAGCTTCTACTTCGCTCGCGGCCATGGCCATCAGGTCGGCCAACTCATCAATGACAAAAACAATAAACGGCAATTTTTCGGGATTCCGCTGATTATACGAAGCGATATCACGGCTGCCGGTGCTAGCTAATAAATCAAAGCGGCGTTCCATTTCACCAATCGTCCATTTAAGCGCGTTAACAGTTTTTGGAGCGTCGGTAATCACGGGAGTTAACAAATGGGGGATACCGTTATACAAAGTTAACTCCACGCGTTTAGGATCAACCATGATGAAGCGGAGTGTTTCGGGGGTATTTTGAAATAATAAGCTTAAAATAATCGTGTTAATGCCAACTGTTTTCCCTGAACCGGTAGCGCCCGCAATCAATAAATGCGGCATTTTTGGTAAATCACCAAACCAAACCTTGCCAGCCACATCCTTGCCCAAAGCAACCTGCATATTGTGCGGGCGGGTTTTGAATTCTTGGCTTTCCAAAAGTTCACGCAGCGAGACCACGGCCACTTTTTGATTCGGCACTTCAATACCGACCAGTGACTGCCCGGGAATAGGCGCTTCAATACGAATGGGGTGGGCGGCCAAGGCCAGGGCCAGGTTATCCGACAACGCGGTAATACGGGTGAGTTTTACGCCTTTGGCCGGCTTTAAGGAGTATTGTGTCACGGTCGGCCCGATCCTGACTTCTCCCATATCAACGTCAATTCCAAAGTTGCGGAATGTGTCCGAAATAACCGCGGCGTTTTCTTTAATATCTCCCGAAGTTGGTTTGCCTTTAAAACTCGATAACAAATCTAACGGGGGCAAATCAGGATAGACAATCTTTTCAGTCGGCAATTCAATGCGCGGCAGAGTTTTGGCGGCAGCGGCGGACTTTTTTTCCTCGTTTACTTCCTCCTCGTCTGGCTGGGTTTTTTTAGCAGATTTTTCATCTATAAACTCTTCATCCTCGGCAACGTGTTGACCGATCGGCCGGGCGCGCATCATCCGTTCATCGGCCTCGCCCGCTTGTTCGCCAGCAATTGAAAAGTTCACTTCCGGTTTTTTAAACCGGGCAAACACCCCGACCACGCCACGCCCCAAAAAACCAAGGTTATAAAACAATTTTTTATGCAGCGCGATCAATTCCGCGAGCGAAGTATTAAACAAAAAAATAACCGCCGTTAATAATAGGCCGATTAAAATAATCAGTCCGCCCCAGTAGCCAATGTAGGCTTTAAGGGGCCAGGCCAAAGCCAAGCCCGCGAGCCCGCCGCCATACCCCTGCAGCGCCAGCTCGGTCATTTCTTCTGGCGTGTTGCCAAGGTGGATAATTCCGTTAAAACTCAAAAATAATAAAATACTGCCAATCAAATGGGTCGGGCGATAATTGTATTCCAAATCTTTCACCATCAATACCGCCACGGTAATCACGATAATCGGGAACACGTAGCGCACCTGGCCAAAGCCCACTGCCAAAAGTGCGTCAATAAAATAACCGGCCACGCCGGCCAACTTAAAAAAACTGAGCGTGGAGATTGCCCCCACGATAAAAAGCAAAATTGCCAGGAGTCCCTGGCTAATTTCTGGGTTTAAAGTCAGTCGTTCCTGCCACGACAGGCGGCTGATGCGTCGATTCCCCATACGGAGTCTTTAAGGTACGGCCATTATAGCATAAAGCCGCGCTCCGTTATACCCGCCTGTTCTAAGTGCAAAAATAAAATCGCCCCCGGGGCGATCTATAAGTTGTAAATCACGAAAGCGCCTTATTGTCATTGCGAGCGACTGTAAGGAGCGAAGCAATCCCTTGGTTTAGTGCTACAACGATGGGATTGGCCTGCCGAGGCATCGCGAGACTTCGTCGCTGCGCTCCTCGTAATGACAAAAAGTGTCATTTCGTAATTTAAAGTTGTAAGTGGTTCTTCGACGCTGTAGCTGCGAGAAGAAGCGCATGTCTTAGCTAACGAATCAATTTTAAAAAACGGTACCCGAAAAACAAAAAATGTTTTAAGGGAGGAGAGAGAGGTGTTTTTTAAAAATATGATCCGGTTGAGACATCAATTCTATCGCAGCTGCAGCGCCGAACAAAAAATATTCAGAGCACGGGTAATTGTAGTTTTTGTGTCCCTGCTCTGTCAAGTGGATAAAATTTTTTTTAAAATAAAAACCCTAAATTTTAAATAAAAACAAAACTGCTTCTCTAAAATTTTTTTAGAAAAGCAGTTTATTTAGGAAGAATGTCGCGCCTCTCTCTTCCTGTAATAATAAATTTTATTACCACAGGAAGGTTGAGAGAGGCGGGCAGGAGGACGTTTTTAGTAGTCGCCCGGTTGCTTCCGGGGCAGTCCGCTGCTCGAGGTAAAGAATCCCCAGACCTGCTTGGCGGCGCTCCATACCCAGGTGCCGGTGCCGGTCTTCACGATCTGCTCACCGCCGGCCATGTCGGGCGGGGGCGGCGGGGTCTCGCCCGCCGGGGGCGTGGCAAGCCGCATGTCGGGGCCGGCCTGGGGGAAGTCCTCTCGGCTCACCTGGGAGCCGGGGTCCTGGCTGCTTCCACGCCAGACCCGCCGGAGGGCCGCTGCGGAGGCTTCGGCCTGCGGGTCGGGGCCGCTGCCGGGGTAGGGGTCTGGCCCTTGGTCAGTCCCGTCCGACGACCACAGCCCGCGCAGACAGCCGCCGGTCAGGCTGGTGAGCAGGACCAGGGCAGCCAGCGCGGGGGAACGCCGCGGGCGCGAAAAGGGCGCCAGGGGCGGGAGCGCCAGCCTGCCGGTCTGTGCAGGGCCGGCCACGGTGGAACCAGTCGGCCATTTGTTGTTCGGTCGGCTTCGCATGGGACCTCCTTGTCGCCTCGTGGGCCAACGCCTTGGGGGCGCTGGCAGGTTGATGCACGTGGTAGAGGCCGAGCAGCCCCACCACAACTGTCGGTAGGAGAATTGCTTTCCTCATAAGCTCTACATTAAAGATTTTGGCTGGTTTGTCAACCCATAAAGCCCAAAAAAAGTGTTAGCTGTGGATAAACCCACATGTATGTAGTTCACGCCTGATCACACCCAGTCATTCCCGCGCCAGCGGGAATCCACAATTACACAAACACCTGGATCCCCGTTTTCACGGGGATGACAGACAAGGTGTGTGCTAAGTGGATACATGTGGATAAGCCGCTCAAACCAAGTGTATAAAAGGCAGAATTATTCATAAATTAGCCAAAATAAATTAAAAATCTTGACAAAATAACCTCGTCCGGCTCCGCTTGACAGAGCCTCTTCGCTCATATAGAATGACCCTACTATAATTGCTTGCTTCCAAATTTAAGGTTGGTGGAGAGAGAGGAATGTACGCAATCGTGGCCAAAGGCCGCAGGCTTAGCGGGTCAAAATCCCTAAGAACTGCCAAGGTATTATTAACCGCAACCTTGATGTCTGCCTTGCCCTGTTACACGGCACTCGGAAATTAAGAATCTAAAAAGCACTCTTCGGCGTGGCTCTTTTTTTGTTGTCTATGGGGGTTTTTGCCCGGCCCCAAGTTTATTTTCAAAATAAATACCCTTACTTAACTCCAGGACTTACGCGCGTGAGCGCAATTTTGGCTAAAAATAGCTAAAATTGGCTAAACTGCGCCAGGCGTGTAAGTCTTATTACCTTTTAGCAAGTTCTATGCCTGTCTCGCCACTTTTTAAGGCTCAACCCATCAAGAATCAGGAGCGCCGATATTTATCCGAAAGTGCCCGCCCGGCCCCGGTGCCCGATTTGATCGAATTGCAAAAGAATTCCTATGATTGGTTCCTGAAAAATGGGATCAAAGAATTATTCGAGGAACTTTCCCCGATCACTGATTTTACCGGACGCGACCTCGAGCTCTATTTGGAAGATTATTACCTCGATGAACCGCGCTTTGACGAAGTTACCTGCCGCGAACGCAACACTACCTTTGAAGCTCCGCTGCGCGCCACCGCCCGCTTGCTCAATAAGCGAGACAAACAATCTAAATCTCAAGAAATTTATTTGGGCGACGTGCCGGTAATGACCAGCCGTGGCACTTTCGTGGTCAACGGCATTGAGCGCGTGGTTGTTTCGCAGTTTATCCGGAGCGCTGGCGCCTTTTTTACCGCCGACAACGTGCGCGGCCGCCGCTATTATGGAGCCAAGATTATCCCCAATCGTGGTGCCTGGATCGAAGTAGAAACCGATTTAAACAATGTTTTGTGGATTAAAGTGGATCGTAAGCGTAAAGTCGCGGCTACCTCGCTGCTGCGTGCGTTTGGCTACGAAAACGACGACGAAATCCGCGAATTATTTAAAGGCGTCAACCAACACCCCTCGATTGATTACGTGGAAGCCACGCTCAAAAAAGATGCTGCCAAAAATGCCGACGAGGGTTTGATCGAAGTATACAAACGCATCCGCCCGGGCGACCTGGCCACGGCCGACAACGCCAAGAGCCTGATTCACGCCATGTTTTTCAACTTTGATCGCTATGATCTGGGCCGGGTTGGCGTGTATAAATTCAACACCAAATTTGATCTTGGCTACACCGCCGAAGATTACGATAAAAAAGATAACCGCGTCTTATCACGCGAAAAATTATTGTTGGTGCTCAAAGAAGTGGTGCGTTTAAACGTCACCCAAGAAGAACCCGACGATGTTGACCATTTGGGAAACCGCCGCATTCGCGCGGTGGGTGAATTGGTGCAGAATCGTTTCCGCGTTGGTTTGGCGCGCATGGAGCGCATTATCAAAGATCGCATGAGCACCTATGAAATGGATCAGCTCACGCCGAACAAACTCATCAACGCCCGCCCGGTTACCAGTGCGATTCGCGAATTTTTCATGAGTTCGCAGTTGTCGCAGTTCATGGATCAGACCAACCCGCTGGCCGAACTCGAACATAAACGCCGCCTGTCGGCCCTTGGCCCCGGCGGTTTGAGCCGCGATCGTGCCGGGTTCGAAGTGCGCGACGTGCACACCACCCATTATGGCCGCGTCTGCCCAATCGCCACTCCCGAAGGCCCGAACATTGGTTTGGTTAACCATTTGGCCAGTCATGCCAAAGTAAATGAATTTGGTTTTGTTGAGACCCCGTATCGCAGAGTACTTAAAGAAGTAACGAACGATGCCAAACTCACTGAAGGTGAAATTTTGCGTGGCGATTGCGAAGGCATTCCGAGCGGTACCATGATTACCAAAGACATTGCCGCTAAGCTTGCTAAGGGCAAAGTAATTTCCATTCCCGTGCGCCCGCGGGTTACCAATGAGATCGTCTATTTAAACTCTTTCCGCGAAGAACACGTCATTACTGCCGCCGCCACCGTAAAATTTGATGAACGCGGTCATTTTATTCAGGATGAGGTACCCGCGCGCGTGCAAGGTAAGCCAAGCGTTGCGGTCACCACCGATGTGGAATATGTGGACGTTGCTTCCAACCAAATCGTCAGCATCGCCACCTCGTGCATTCCTTTTTTGGAACATGACGACGCCACCCGCGCGCTCATGGGTACCAACATGCAGCGCCAGGCTGTGCCGTGTATCCGCCCGCAGTCTCCGCTGGTTGGCACGGGCATGGAGCGCGAAGCCGCTTTTTATTCGGGCCACATGGCCATTTCCGATATTGACGGCACCGTCACCGAAGTAGACGGCGGCCATATTGTGATTACCGGCAAGGGAATAGAAACCCGCACCTATCAGTTAAATAAATTTGTCCGCTCCAACGCCTCCACCTGTATTGATCAACACCCGGTGGTTACCATCGGCCAGAAAGTCAAAAAAGGTCAACCGCTCTCCGACGGCCCATCAATTCGCGAAGGCGAACTGGCGCTCGGCCAAAATGTACTCGTGGCCTATATGGTCTGGGATGGTTTCAACTACGAAGATGCTGTGATTATCTCGGAGCGGATTGTGCAGCGCGACGCGTACACTTCGGTACATATCGAAGACTACACCATTGATGTCTGCGAAACCAAACTTGGCCCCGAAGTCGTTACCGCCGATATCCCCAACGTCAGCGAAGAAAAACTCAAAAATTTAGATAGCGAAGGCATTATTCGCATCGGCGCCGAAGTAAAATCCGGCGATATTTTGGTCGGCAAAATCACCCCCAAAGGTGAAACCGAGCTCTCGGCCGAAGAACGTCTCTTACGCGCTATCTTTGGTGAAAAAGCGCGCGACGTACGCGACTCCTCGCTTTACTTGGAGCACGGCGAACGCGGCAAGGTTATCGGCGTGCAGATTTTCTCGGCCGAAGCCGGTGACAAGCTTGACCCAGGCGTGATTAAAAAAGTCCAGGTCACGGTAGCTGATCTGCGTAAAATCCAGGTCGGCGACAAAATGGCCGGCCGCCACGGTAACAAAGGCGTCGTGTCAAAAATTGTGCCAGTCGAAGATTTGCCGTTCTTGGAAGATGGCACCTCGGTAGATATTATCCTTTCGCCGCTGGGTGTTATTTCGCGTATGAACCTGGGCCAGCTGCTCGAAACCCACATGGGTTTGGCTGCGAACGCCCTGGGTTATCGCGTGGCCACCCCGGTACTCAACGGCCTGACCGAAGAACAAATCAAAGAAGAACTTCAAAAAGCCGGTTTCCCCACCAATGGCCAGGTGCAATTATTCGACGGCCGCACCGGTGAGCCGTTCGATCACCAAACAACTATTGGCTACAGCTATATGCTGAAGCTTAACCACATGGTGGAAGATAAAATTCACCAACGTTCCATCGGCCCGTACAGCCTCATCACGCAGCAGCCGCTTGGTGGTAAGGCCCAGTTCGGCGGCCAGCGCTTTGGTGAAATGGAAGTGTGGGCCCTGCAGGCCTATGGCGCTGCGTACATGCTGCAGGAAATGCTCACTATTAAATCCGATGACGTGCCGGGCCGCTCCAAAGCCTACGAAGCCATTATCAAGGGCGAGCCGGTCAACCGCGTGAACATTCCTGAATCGTTCAATGTGTTGGTCCGCGAATTGAAAGGCCTGTGTCTGGATGTCACGCTCCTGAAAAAAACTGAATCCGGTGAATATCGACCCGCCGAAGAAGTCCGCGCCGAAGTCGATCGGCAGCGCCAGATCGATAATCCCGAAACTCCGCGAGGGGAGTAATCGTTTGCCTACCTTATTTCTTGCTAACCACATTTTCCAAGTATGTCACGCGATACTCTTCACTCCATGGACTTCGACGCTATTCGCCTTAAACTCGCCAGCCCGCAGGTAATTCGTGGCTGGTCGTACGGCGAAGTCGACAAGCCGGAAACTATTAACTACCGCACCCAGAAACCCGAAAAAGGTGGTTTGTTTGCCGAAGAAATCTTCGGGCCGACCAAAGACTGGGAATGTTATTGTGGTAAGTATAAAAAAATTCGTTATAAAGGAATCATCTGTGATAAATGTGGCGTAGAAGTCACGCATTCGTTGGTTCGTCGCGAACGCATGGGGCATATTGAACTCGTGGCCCCGGCTTCGCATATTTGGTTCCTGCGCTCGGTGCCGTCTAAAGTCGGTTTGGTCTTGGATATTTCCGCCCAGGCGCTCGAAAAAGTGGTCTATTTTGCTTCATTCATCATCACCTCGATAGACGAAAATGCTAAGCGTGAAACCAGCGAGCAACTGCGCCAGGAATACAAAACTAAAAAGCGGCAGATTGAGCGCGATTTGGAACAGGCCAAAAAGAAAGCCGCGGCCGAAGAAAACGCCAGCACCACCGTGATCGAAGAAGAAGCTGCTCGTAAAATCGAAGTGCTCGACGCCGATTTCCAACAGGCTGATCGCGAACTCAAAGATTTGTTGCCGATGCGCATCATTTCCGAAAATCGCTATCAGGAATTATCGTTGCGCTACGGCCATTTATTCGAAGCCGCCATTGGCGCCGAAGCCGTTCGCGATCTGTTGGCCCGCATCAATTTAGAAGAAACCGTCAAAAAAATTACCGAAGAGCAAGAAACCGCCAAGGGCGCCAAGCTGGAACGCATGATTCGCCGCAAGAAATTGCTCAAGAGTTTAATGGCCACCGGCATTCGCCCGGACTGGATGATTTTAAGCGTCATCCCGGTTATCCCGCCGGATCTGCGCCCGATGGTCGCGCTCGACGGGGGACGATTCGCCACGAGCGACCTCAACGATTTATATCGCCGCGTTATTAACCGCAACAACCGCCTGCGCCGCTTGGTAGAGCTTGATGCTCCCGAGGTTATTTGTCGCAACGAAAAGCGCATGTTGCAGGAAGCCGTTGACGCCCTGATCGACAACAATGCCCGCCATTCAAAAACCGTTACCGCTTCAACCGGTCAAAAGCGTCAGCTGCGCTCGTTGGCCGACATCCTGAAAGGTAAGCAAGGGCGTTTCCGCCAGAACTTGCTTGGTAAACGCGTGGACTATTCCGGCCGTTCGGTTATCGTGGTCGGCCCGCAATTGAATATGGATGAATGCGGCTTGCCCAAACGCATGGCGCTGGAACTCTTCAAGCCGTTTATCATGAGCCAAATCATCAAACGCGGCCTGGCCCATAATGTGCGTAGTGCCGGTCGGTTTATCGAAGCCGAACACGATGAAGTCTGGGATATTCTCGAAGAGCTCACCAAAACCACTCGCGTGCTACTCAACCGTGCGCCCACTTTGCACCGTCTGGGTATTCAGGCCTTCCACCCTCGGTTGATCGAAGGTAAAGCCATTCAGTTGCACCCGCTGGTGTGTACCGCCTTCAACGCCGACTTCGATGGTGACCAAATGGCCGTGCACTTGCCGCTGACTGACGAAGCCCGCAACGAAGCCGAAAATTTAATGGCCGCCGAAAAAAACTTGCTCAAACCAGCCACTGGCCAACCCGTTATTACCCCGAAACAAGATATTGCCTTGGGCTGTTTTTACCTCACCCACGTTGACGCTTCCAACACCAGCGAAGCCCGGCACGCTTTTGGTTCGGTGCGTGAAGCCAAGCTGGCCTATAAGAGTCGCATCATTACGTTGCATCAACGTATCAAAGTTCGCTTTGAAGACCGCGTTAAATTCCCCGATGACGCGCCACGCCTGGTGGAAACCAGCCTTGGCCGCATCTTCTTCAACGAAGTGGTGCCAAGTAAAATTAGTTTTTACAACGAAACCATTACCGTAAAAAAACTTGGCCAGATTATCCGTTTGTGCCTGGAGTTCTATGGCCAGGAAACCACCGCTTTCTTTTTGGACGAACTCAAGAATCTTGGTTTCCGCTATGTCACCAAATCCGGTTATTCGCTGGGTATGGATGACTTTCCGCGCATCAACGAAAAGCCAGAACTTATCGCCGAGGCCGATGGCCGCATCCGTGAAATGGAAGCTCAATTCCAGGAAGGGTTGCTTACCCAGGCCGAACGCCACACCACCATTCTGGAAGTCTGGACCGAAACTAAAGATAAAATTATTGCCAACAACCAGGCTATTCTCAACAAGAATGGCCCCGTGTTCGCCATGATCGATTCCGGTGCCCGTGGTACCTATGGCCAGCTTGGCCAGATTATGGGCATGAAAGGCTTGGTCGTGTCTCCGTCGGGTGACATTATTGAGCTGCCGGTAAAAGGTAATTTCAAAGAAGGGTTCGATGTGCTGGAATTCTTTATCTCTTGCCACGGTACTCGTAAAGGTTTGTCGGATACCGCTTTGCGTACCGCCAACGCTGGGTACCTCACCCGCCGCTTGGTGGATGTCTCGCAAGATGTAGTCGTGAACCAAGACGACTGTGGCGATTCAACCGGTGAAATCTTCACTACCGCGCAATCCAAAGAAATGGGCGAAAAATTGGCCGATCGCGTCTGGGGGCGCTACCTGCTCAAAGAAATTAAAATCGGCAACAAAGTACTGGTTAAAACTGGCGACGCCGTGGACGACAAAAGCGCTCGCGAAATTGATAAAGCCGAAATTGACACCGTGCATGTGCGCAGTATTTTGCAGTGCAAATTGTCCAAAGGCGTTTGCCGCAAATGTTACGGCTTTGATTTGTCTAGCAACAAGCCGGTGGAAATGGGCACGGCCGTTGGCGTCATCGCCGCTCAAAGTATCGGCGAGCCCGGCACCCAGCTTACCTTGCGTACCTTCCACACCGGTGGCGTGGTCGGTGGCGATATCACCCAGGGCTTGCCGCGCGTGGAAGAATTATTCGAAATGCGCAACCCTAAACACCAGGCCTTTTTGGCCAATGTCACCGGCAAAGTGGAAATCGAAGACGCCGATGGCAAAATCGTTGTTGGTCCGACCGGCAAAAAGATTTTTGAAGGCCGCAGCGGGCAAAAAATTATCAAGATTCATTTTGAAGGCATGGACGAAATGAAGATCAAGTGCAAAGCGGAAGATGAAATCGTTCCCAAAGATGGCGATCAGGTAAAAACCGGTCAAACGTTGGTTGTGCGCGGCTCGAGCGCCGAAGAAATTACTGCCAAATACGATGGCCAGGTGAAAATCACCAAAAATAATGTTTCCTTGTCGTATCAGGGTCCGCGCGTGCACGAACACATTGTCCCGATGGGGTATAAGATCATGGTGAAAACCGGCGTTCAGGTAGAAAAGGGTGATCGGCTTACCGACGGCAGTATCAACCTCCAGGAACTGTTTGAATTCAAAGGCCGACCCGCCGTGCAGCGCTACATTCTGGAAGAAGTACAGACCATTTATTCTTCCCAAGGTCAGAAAGTGAACGACAAGCACGTGGAACTCATCATCCGCCAGATGTTCAGCCGCGTGTACGTCGAAGACGCGGGCGAAACCGAATTGCTCCCGGGCGAAGTGGTCGAAAAATCGCAATACGAAATTGCTAACCGCCAGGCCAAGAAATCCGGTGCCAAGCTATCGGCCGCCCGCGAACTGTTGCTCGGTATTAGTAAAGTGGCGCTGTCCACCCAAAGCTTCCTTTCGGCTGCCTCGTTCCAGGAAACGGCCCGGGTGCTTATCAACACCGCTTCGACCGGCAAGATGGATTATCTTGAGGGCCTCAAGGAAAACGTTATTATCGGGCGGCTTATCCCGGTTGGTACCGGTTTCAGGCAGCGCGAAGAAGAAGTTAAAGTCTAACAATCCCACCTTCAACAAATCGCCAGGCAGCCCGCCTCGGCGATTTTTGTTTGCTCGAAGGAGGATGGGGTTTTGGTTTGTAAGCTTGTTTTTTAGGGTAATATCGGCTAGCATATCAATGTTATGAATAAGAAAATTGCCACTTTATTATCCGTTAGTTTTTTTATCGGCGCAGTCATAATTGCCTGTTTTTTTGTC